>JAFQTU010000047.1 GCA_017408905.1 Mailhella sp.
GTCGCCGAAGGTCAGCTCGATGGAACCGGATTCCTTGGGCGCTGCGCTAAGGGTCACCTTACCGGTGGTCACGCCGACATTATCAATTTTGCCTTCGCCATCAACAGAGGCTTCCGTGTCGGACTCGAGAGTCACGGTCATGCTCACTGTCTCGGCTTCGACTGTGAATTCCTGAGATGCGGAAGTACCTGCTGTGTCTTCGTAGTTGCCGCCCTCGATCTTGGAGACGACAACCTCGACCTTGGTCGCAGTGCCGTAGGCGTCAGACGCCACGGACACAGCGTTGGAGTGAGTCCAAGAGGTCGCGCCGTCAGTGAAGGTATGGCTGTAGCTCTGGCCGTTGACCTCGTAGGTCACGGTGGCGGAGGTGCCGGACTGGGGAGCACTGCTCAGGGTGAGCACCACGTCCACGTTGCCGCCTTCGTTCTGCACGAGGGACACGCTGGCGGTGGTGGCGTCGATGGTATCGATCACACTGGCAGTAGCGGACGCTCCGGTCTGCACGGCTTCGTAGTTGCCGCCGGTCACGCCGGTGACGGTAGCGGTCACAGAAGAGCCGTCCTTATACACATCTTCGGCGTTGGAATTGGCGACTTCGAGCGTGGCGGAGGTCTGGCCGGCCGCGAAGTTCACAGCGTAGTCCTTGCCGCCCACGTTCACGGTGACCACGGCGTCCGTCTGCGGAGCGTTCGTGGCTTCGACGATGAACTGCACCTTGGCGGCGGCTTCATCGGTATCCACAGCGCGGATGTTGAAAACGGTGGCGTCCGCGTCATCGGCCACGCTGGAGATCACACTGCTGCCGTCCCACTGGGGTGTATCGAGAGCGAAAGAGCTGGAAACATCCTTGATGGCGGCGGAATAGACATCACCGCCCTGCAAGTACACGTCGTCCGCACGGGTGGGGATGGTCACAGAGGCCGAAGTCTCGCCGGCAGGGATGGTGAGCGTGTGCCCGTTGGAAAGCGTAACGGTAACGTCGCCAAGGCTCACGCGGTCGAGACTGACGGTGAAGGTCACTTCGCGAATATCGTTCTCGGTGCCGCTCGCGCTCACGGAAAGGAAGACGTTCAGCTCTTCGGAGGCCTGTTCGGCATTGCCGCCAGCGCCGCCGTCTTCTCTGTCGATGCGCCCGCCGTCCTTCCAGCCGATGTCGATGCCGCCGAGTCGGTCCAGACCGCCCAGCAGGTCCATATTGGACCATTCCTGATAGTGCGAGTCGTTGGCTGGCTCAGGGCCTGCCGCAGGCATGAGCTCAGGCTGGCCAAGGGCGGCAAGGAAATCTGTGCCCGTTACTTCCGCGCCCTCCACTTCAAACACGGGCATGTTCTGGGCAGTATAGGAAACATAGAAGTCGCTCAGCGTGATGCTGACGCCGTTTTCCAGCACGAAGACGAGGTCGTCACCAGAACGGGAGACTTCAGTCTCGCCCACCGGGAACTGGAACACGAAGCGGGTATCGCCCGCACATTCAACGGAGTAGGAAGTTTTCGGCAGATTCAGGAAAACGGTATTCATATGTCGCTCCAGAGAAGGAGTTTCTTTGTGTATTGCTGCGTTACGAAACAAAAAAAACGAACCGTACATACCGGCCGGAGCTTTGGATGGAAAATACTGAAAAAAGAAAAGCCCCGGCAGGCACACAGAAGCACCAGCAGTCCAGCTTGGTGGGCCGCCGATGCAAGTTCCTTTTGTCTGACAGGAGCTCTAGGAGGAACTTTTCTAATGTCCTCGCTGTGAATTTAATACGCCTGCGGGCTGTTTTTGTCAAACATCGCGAGCAGATTCAGCCCCCAAAAGCTGTATTGCTTCTGCATCTTGACGACAAAAACGGGACTCCCTACTTCCGCGAGGATGTTCTTGATATCCTTCAGACTGTGGCCCTGCCCAGTGCCTTGCGGATATCGTCCGCGGGGAACTCTGCTGGCGCTCGCGGAGACGTGGCTATCGCCAAAATGAAGACCGAAGAGGAAAGGAAAAAGAGCAGTCTTCGACATAAAGAAGTTTATGATGCTGAATCTCCTCCTTCAAGAATAAGACGATTCGAACTTTTATTGTGCCATTGACTAAAAGATAAGGGCCGCCCGGAGGCGGCCCATCTTTGCTTATGGCGTAGAGGAAAGGCTGTTGGTGACATCAAAAAAGGATACTCACATCAGTCCAGAGAAATCCAATCACATCTTTTCAAAATGTGGGTATTCCTATGGGCATCAAATGGGTAGATTTAAATTTTATCCTTTTCTTTCAACTTGATAAAATTTAAAGTGTATCCTTTTCAAACGTTTTTCTCCCTCCTCTCAAGCCCTCGTACTTTTACCCATCAAACTCTTAGAACTTCCAACCGAGCTTGAGCTGGACGTTCTGGTCGGTTTCGTGGCTGGAGGCCTGCACGCCGTAGTTGAGGCCGAGGGAGAAAGCGCCCTTTTCGGCCTGCACGCCCACGGTGGCGGCCCAGCTGGTGCTGTCCATGATGCGGGTATCGAAGCTGTCCACGGCGTCGATGCCGGAGAAGTTCACCGAGGTACGGGCGTCCTTGTCACCGGCGGCGGGAATGAAGGACAGATCGACCGCAGGCTTGAGCGCCCAGCCCGCGAGGTCGAAGTCGCGGCTGAGGGTCACGCCTATGGGGAACTGCACGATGTTCTGGGTATCGCGTTCCACGGAGTTGAGCACTTCGCCGCCGGACTTCAGGTCGTGGGCGTCGGTGCGGAGCACGGTGTAGCGCACGCCGACATGGGGCAGAACGTCGAGCCAGCCGGTCTTGAGCTGGTATTCGGCGCACAGGTCGGCGGTGAAGGCGGCGGTATCGACGTCGGCCTTGGCGGAGCTCATGCCGAGGCTGGCGGGCAGGCCCATTTCCACCTCATGGTTGCCGAAAGCGTAGCCCACGGAAGCCATAAGGTTGAGCGCGCCGTTGTTCCACCCGGCATAGAAGTTGAGGCCGCCGAAATCGTAATCGTTCTGGGCGCTTGTGGCGGTTCCGCTGGTTTCGGACTGACCGCCGCCGCCGTTGATGGAGGCACCAATGCGGAACTTGCCGCCGAGGAACTGACCGGCTTCCACATCGGCACCGAGGGCGAGACCGCCGAACTGGCCGCGCACGGACTGGCCGCCTGCCGCCATGCCGCTGGTGTAGAGGTTGCCGTACATGGGGGCGGCCCAGAAGTCTGCGCCGTCGGCATGGATAGCGCGGGAACCGTCGTGCTGGGCAAGGCTCAGGTGGCCGATCACGGTGTTGGATGCGGCGTCGGCAATGCGGAGCGCGGTATTCTGCACGCCCACGGTGACGGCGGCGCTGGAAGCTTCGTTCACGGCGTCGATGCTGTCGGGCGAGGCGGTCTTTTCAAGGGCGCGGCTGAGCATGCGGATGCCGGCGGGCGCGTCGTCGCTGGTATCGTTCTGGCCCTCGGCCATCATGGTGTCGACATTGCGAGGGACGCGCAGGTCCGGGAACACGGAGGCGGCGTCCTTGGCGACGATGGACACTATCACATCATCGCCGTCGGGCGTGGCCGCAACAGCCTCGATAAGCACGTTGGAGGTGGTAAGGGTGAGGTTGCTTCCGTTCCAGCCGCCGACCGTGATAGCGTTAGGATCGAAGTTGGACGCGACCGTAAATTCGCCCACGCGGGCATTGTTGATGTGCAGCTTGGCACCGTCTTCAACAGTCAGCGCGCCGCCGGACCCCCGGATGACACCGCCCTCGGTCGCGCCGTCCACCACGAACAGGGAATCGGGAGCGAAGGTGACAGTACCGTCGGCAGGCGGGATGGGAGCAGTGCCGGTGAGGGCGCCGTTCACTTCGAGGGAACCCTTGTCCACTTCGATGCTCTTGCCCGGGCCGAGGGCAAGGACAGCAGTCTTGTCGCCAACGGCGGGGGCGGAGCTCATATCGGCCCCACCGAAATCGACGGTGGAACCTTCACCGATGAAGAAATCGGCATCCAGCGTTCCTTCAAGGTCGCCCACCTTGACGTTGGACGGGTCGATGAAAATGGTACCGCCCGCGGCCGTCAGCTTGCCGATGGTGACGTCGGAGTCGATGATGTTAAGAGTGCCGCCCTGCATGTCGAGCGTATCGACGGTGGCGGCGAGTCTGGTCACACCGTCACCCAGCTGGGATTCGCCGGAGTTGGTGAGTTTTGCAAGCTCGATATTGCTGTTTTCTCCCAAGCCGGCCAGACCGAACCCAGCATCCTGACCAACATTGACATCACCAATACTGCCTTTATTGGCAAAAAAAGAGGATGACGGCGTCTTTATTGCTCTTGTTTATGTTGGAAGAACCAATGACCTTCAGCTGAGTTGCAGCCTTAAGAATGACTATGCCGGTGGAATCAATGACCGTACCACCCTTGGTTTCAAGGGTAATGTTGTTACCCTCAATCGAGTGGGTCCTGCTGTCCTTAATGATGCTCTTGGACGAACGAAGGGTGATGTCACCTGCGCCATCGATCTTTATGGGACAGTCCTGGAACGGGTCGCTTCCGGCATCTCTGGTATCGACAGTGAAAGAGGCATCTTCATTAACCTGAATCTTGCCGGTGCTCTTAATACCGCCATAAAGAGTCGTACTGCCACTCTTAATAGTCATAGTTCCGGTATGGTAGATATCGTTGGCGGCACCGCCTTTTTGTGTATTACCAGAAAAGATGTTATTACCTGTAAAAACAAGCTTACTGGCAGAGCTACCAGCATAAATAGCACCGCCAGAATTACCTGTAGTATTATTTGTAAAGTTACAGTTGTCTATTGTAGTAGTGGTACTCTTTTGCATAAAAATAGCACCGCCACCACTCGGCCAGCCCGCAGTCCCAGTAGCGGTATTTCCATCAAAAGTGGTATTACTTAGTATAATATCATTTCCATTACTGCTTATAGCACCACCGTTGACTGTAGCCTTATTACCTATAAATTCACTGTTAGCAATTTTTAATGTGAACACAGCATCGTTGCAACTCTTGATCGCGCCACCTTCTCCATCAACATAGTTTTCTACGAATTTAACATTGTCAAAATCATGCAGCACCCCGTCTTTATTAGAGAAGTACACTGCACCGCCGCTACGGGAACCAGCAGATCCCTGGGTAGCCTTGTTTCCTATAAACAAACTATTTTTGACTATAACATTTCCACTTTCCACAGTCATGCCGGGACCATTAGCCGCAGTACGTTCTACCCAAGCAGAGTCCTCATACTTCTTTGCGCTTGTAGCCTGACTAGTTTGCAGCGTATATTCTTCCCCGTCATAGATAACTTTGGTAACTTCGTTCACCTCTTTAGTTGTAATTTCATAGCCCCACGCCGCCCCGGTGCCGCCGAGGACAAGCATAGAGGCCACGGCAAGGGAACCGAAGGTGTTGAGGAGGTGACACGTCTTGAGTACCGCGCGGTAGCGGTTGACGAGGTTTCCGATGGCTCCCTTGGTAAGCATAGTAGGCTCCTGAATGATAACTGGTTGGAATTCCAGTGCTTATGTTCGCTTTTGCACAAGGCGGAAATTTTTGCCTGTTTTAATCCCGGATTATCACATTTCGCTTATAAATACTAGAAAAAATGCAGGCTTTTCTTTCCTTAAAGCGATATTACCCCCCCCCATAAAATAAAAAGCTCATGCATTTAAATATGTTATGAGTGTTTAATTTTATTCTTTGTCCATTTTCCAATACATTATCAGCACTTTTACCCACTGCCCATCCAAATTCAAACGCTCTTTCAAACTTGCCTTAACCAATACCTCTCCCCCTTATTCCTATTTTTCCTACTAGCTATCTGGGATTATATAACTTTGCATACGTAAAACCGGCTCTATCCCGCCTCGAAAAACTCAGCGACGGTGATTCTGGCGGCTCTCTCCTTCTCCTCCTGCATCGCCACTTCCTCACGCTTCTTCTGGGCTTTTCGTCTTGCCTCCTTTAAGGATGCTATACCGTCACCTGTACGATGGGCTTCCTTTAGTGCAATCAACTTGGCCCGAACCCTATCAAGCTCCCAGCCCTCAGAAGACCAGCCGAGAGCCTCTTCCATTCTTTTACCATCGAGATGGAAGCGGATGGTGTAGTATCGGTCAGGCTTCCGTTTGAACTTCCGAGTCTCATGCTCTCGGTAACGGATACCTGGCTCTGCTGTGATCCAGGTATAACGGGCCATGCAAAACAGGCTTGGAGTAGGCGAGTGATTAGTGCACCTAGCGAATCATAGGAGGAAAAGTTGTCCCCCGTTTGTCCCCCATTTTTCTGCCGTGGCGCTCCTTCTCCGCTTTCCTCCGGGCCCGAAAGCCCACGCGGTGCTCCGTCGGATCGACCTTGATTCGGCCCCGCGGGCAGAGCGTCCACACGGAGTTCGTGCGTGCTCTCTCCGGGGAACATCGGCATCCTGAAGTTTGCATCGCATAAAAGCAGGCCCCGGGTATCCGCAGATACCCGGGGCGTATTTCAAAGAGTTGAGTTAGACCAGTCTAATCTCTCGACAAAGCCTTACTTCAGAACGGCGCCAGTGTTGGCACTGCTCACAAGGCGGGCGTAGCGGGAGAGCCAGCCGGTCTTGATCTTGGGTTCGGGCATGACGAGCTTGGCGCGGCGCTGGGCCAGCACGTCTTCGCTCACCTGCACGTTGATGGAGGCGTTGGGGATATCGATGGCGATGATGTCGCCTTCCTCGATGAGGCCGATGGGGCCGCCGTCAGCGGCTTCGGGGGACACGTGGCCGATGGACGCGCCGCGGCTGGCGCCGGAGAAGCGGCCGTCGGTGATGAGGGCCACGGTGCGGTCGAGCTTCATACCGGCAAGGGCGGAAGTGGGGTTCAGCATCTCGCGCATACCGGGGCCGCCCTTGGGGCCTTCGTAGCGGATGACCACCACGTCGCCTTCCTTGATCTGGCCCTTGTAGATGGCGTCGATGGCTTCGTCTTCGCTGTTGAACACGCGGGCCGGGCCGCTGTGGGCCAGCATTTCGGGGGCAACGGCACTGCGCTTCACCACGCAGCCGTTGGGGGCGATGTTGCCCCAGAGAATCTGAAGGCCGCCGGTGGCGCTGTACGGGTCGTCGAGCGGGCGCACGGCGTTATGGTTCTTGATGAACGCTCCTTCGATGTTCTCGCCCACGGTCTTGCCGGTGGCGGTGATGAGGCTGGTATCGAGGTAGCCGCCCTTTACCAGTTCGGCCTGCACGGCGGGGATGCCGCCAGCGGCGTAGAGGTCCTGCATATGGGTAGGACCGGCAGGAGCGAGGTGGCAGAGGTTGGGGACCTGAGCGGAGACCTCGTTGAACAGGGCGAGGTCGAAGGCCACACCGGCTTCATGGGCAATGGCCAGCAGATGCAGGACGGTGTTGGTGGAACAGCCGAGGGCCATGTCGCAGGCGAGGGCGTTGCGGATGGACTTTTCGTTGATGATATCGCGGGGCTTGATGTCGCGCTTCAAGAGTTCCATGACGGCCATGCCGGCGTGCTTGGCCAGCATGATGCGGCGGGAATGCACGGCGGGGATGGTGCCGTTGCCGGGCAGGGCGATGCCGATGGCTTCGCAGAGGCAGTTCATGGAGTTGGCGGTGTACATGCCGGCGCAGGAACCGCAGCCGGGGCAGACGCCGGTCTCACATTCCTCGAGCTTGGCGTCGTCGATGAGGCCGATCTTGCGCGCGCCCACGGCCTCGAACATCTTGGAAAGGCTGACTTCCTCGCCGTCGTACACACCGGCCATCATGGGGCCGCCGGAGCAGACCACGGTGGGGATGTTCAGACGGAGCGCGCCCATGAGCATACCGGGCACGATCTTGTCGCAGTTGGGCACGAGCACGAGGGCGTCGAACTGGTGGGCCATAGCCATGGTTTCCACGCTGTCGGCGATGAGTTCACGGCTGGCCAGAGAATACTTCATGCCCACATGGCCCATAGCGATGCCGTCGCACACGCCGATGGCAGGCACGAGGATGGGCGTGCCGCCCGCCATGCGGATGCCGTCCTTCACGGCCTGAGCTATCTTGTCGAGGTGGGCGTGGCCGGGCACGATCTCGCTGTGGGCGCTGACCACACCGATGAGCGGACGATCCAGCTCTTCCTTGGTGTAGCCCATGGCATAGAAAAGACTGCGGTTCGGGGCGCGTTCCACGCCCTGAGTGACATTGGCGCTGCGGAGTTCCATGGTGATTCTCGTAGGTTATGAAGTTAGAAATGTTTCGGCCGAAGCTCCCCTGCGCAATCCGGCGCGGCGTGGTGCGCAAGGACGGAGGGTCCGCGAAGCGGATCCCGACAGCCGATCCGAAGCAGAGGGCCTCGGGAGGGCCGCAGGCCCGATGAGAGGCCCGGGCGAGGGCGGCGTCATCTGGTGGACAACAGCTAAGTAAGCGACAAAGCCGCAGGGAGCGCGAAGCGCGGGCGGCTTCGAGCGCACGGCATTTCAGGATGCCTTTCCTTCCTCACCGCGCGAAGCGCGGAAGCGGATTTCCGGCTGGAAATCCAAGACTCTGGAAAATATTTCCTTGAAATGCCGCCCCGCAGTCCGCACCCGCGACTCGAGGCCAAGGGCGAAGCCCGGCCTTATCCGCCTTGCGTGAAAGCAAGTCCTGCAACCGGGAAAGCCTGCCGCGAGGTGGACGCACTCGAAAGGGCGTCCGCCTTGAAGCCGTAGTGTGTCACACCTTCAGGCAATAAAAAAACAAAATCGCCGAGCAGGGGTAGCCCCGCCCGGCGATACTGTTTGAGAAGTCTTACTTCTTCAGCCAGCTCATCATCTGGCGGAGCTCGGCGCCCACCTTTTCGAGCTGGTGTTCAGTTTCGAGGCGGCGGGTAGCGAGGAACTTGCCCTTACGGCCAGCGCCCATTTCCTGCATGAATTCGGAAGCGAAGGTGCCGTCCTGGATCTCGCGGAGCACCTGACGCATGGCCTTGCGGGTCTCTTCGGTGATGATGCGCTTGCCGGTGCGGTAGTCGCCGTACTCAGCGGTGTTGGAGATGGAGTAGCGCATGAAGCCGAAGCCGCCGTTGTTGATGAGGTCCACGATGAGCTTCATTTCGTGGATGGTTTCGAAGTAGGCCATTTCGGGAGCGTAGCCAGCTTCCACGAGGGTCTCGAAGCCAACCTTCATGAGTTCGGTCACGCCGCCGCAGAGCACGGCCTGTTCGCCGAAGAGGTCGGTTTCGGTTTCTTCGCGGTAGGTGGTCTCGAGGATACCGGCGCGGCCGGCGCCGATGCCGGAAGCGTAAGCCAGAGCGTAGTCCTTAGCCTTGCCGGAGTAGTCCTGAGCGATGGCGATGAGGCTGGGCACGCCCTTGCCTTCCTGATACTGGCTGCGCACGGTGTGGCCGGGGCCCTTGGGGGCGATCATGATGACGTCGATATTGGCGGCGGGCTTGATGAAGCCGAAGTGGATGTTGAAGCCGTGGGCGAAGCAGAGCACGTCGCCTTCCTTCATGTTGGGGGCAACGTCCTTGGCGTAGATGTCGGCGGCCACTTCGTCGGGCACGAGCATCATGACGATGTCACCGGCCTTGGCGGCGTCGGCAGGTTCCATGACGGTGAGGCCGGCTTCTTCGGCCTTGGCCCAGCTGGCGGAACCCTTGCGGAGGCCGACCACCACGTTCACACCGGATTCGTGGAGGTTCTGGGCATGGGCATGGCCCTGAGAGCCGAAGCCGATGATGGACACGGTCTTGCCGTCGAGCACGCCGAGGTTGCAGTCGGCGTCATAATACTTCTTGATCATGGGACTGATTCTCCATTGAGTATAGATTACGAGGCCCGTGGGCCTTGGTTCCGCAGCTTAGGCCCTGGCCTTCCACCAGTCGCTCTGCGAGCCGCGCGGCATGCCGATGATGCCGGAACGGCACATTTCGAGCACATGGTAGGGGGACATGACCTCGAGGAAGCCGTCTATCTTAGAGGGCTTGCCCGTGAGCTGTACTACCATGCTGCTGGACGTAAGGTCAATAATCTTGGCGCGGTAAACTTCCACGATGTCCTTGATGAGCGAGATGTTCTTCTCGTCGAAGGCAAGGCGTATCATAATGGTTTCGCACAGCAGGCTCTCGTTGCGGGGAAGGAGCGTGATGGAACGCACTTCCTGCAGCTTATGAGTCTGCTTGATGGCCTGATCGAGCACATGGGCGTCGCCTTCCGTCACGATGGTGATGACGGAGACGTTGGGGTCGCTGGTCTGCGCGGCGGTGACGCTGGTCATGTTGAAGCGGCGGCGTGCGAACATGGAGGACACGCGGGCCATAACGTTGGGGTTGTTGTCCACAACGATGGAAAGCACGTATTTAGTCATGGTATCCTCCTATTCCATGATGATGGAGTCGCAGGTGCAGCCGCCCGGGATCATGGGCAGCACCTTCTCGTCGCGGGAGATGGGGCAATGGATCCACACGGGGCCGTCGGCCTTCAGGGCTTCGGCCATAGCCTGTTCGAACTCGGCAATGCTGGAAACGCTGTAGCCCTTGCCGCCGAAGGCTTCGATGAGCTTCACGTAATCGGTCTTGCGGTCGAGGCTGGTGGCCATGTAGCGGCGGCCGTAGAAGCTGGTCTGCCACTGGCGCACCATGCCGAGCACGGCGTTGTCGAAGATGACGGTGATGACCGGCAGGCCGAAGGACACCGCGGTGCAGGCCTCGTTCAGGTTCATGTGGAAGGAGCCGTCGCCGGTGAAGTGGATGACCGGACATTCGGGCTTGGCCACCTTAGCGCCGATGGCCGCGCCGTAGCCGTAGCCCATAGTGCCGAGGCCGCCGGACGTGAGGAACTTGCGCGGCTTCACATGGCGGCAGTACTGCACGGCCCACATCTGATGCTGGCCCACGTCGGTGACGTAGATGGAATCTTCGCCCGCCAGCTCGCAGGCCTTGCGGATGACCTGATGGGGCTTCAGCACGGCGTCGTTGTCCTTGGGCTGGTAGTCCTCGGCCTTCCATTCGGCTATCTGGGTGAGCCATTCGTCGCGGCAGATATTGTTGATCTTGGGCAGGAGCGCGCAGATCACGTCCTTCACGTCGCCTTCGAGGGCCACGTCCACATGGACGTTCTTGTTGATCTCGGAAGCGTCGAGGTCGATCTGGATGAGCTTGGCGCGGCGGCCGAAGGCGTCGGGCTTGAGGGCCACGCGGTCGGAGAAGCGGGTTCCCACGGCCACCATCACGTCGCAGTTGTCCAGCGCGAAGTTGGAGGTACGGCAACCGTGCATACCCACCATGCCGAGGTTCAGCGCGTCGTCGCAGTGGATGACGCCAGCGCCCATCAGGCTGTAGGCGGCGGGCATGCACGCCTTCTTCATAAGGGCGGAAAGCTCTTCGCCTGCGCCGGAAGCGGCCACGCCGCCGCCGAAGTACACGGCGGGGCGCTCGGCGTTGTTGATGATATCGGCGGCACGGGCGATGGCGTCCATGTCGATATGGGATTCGTAGGTATCGCGTTCGGGCGCGGCGGCCGGGGTGAATTCACACAGCGCGGCGGTGACGTCCTTGGGGATATCCACCAGCACGGGGCCCTTGCGGCCGGTCTGGGCAATGCGGAAGGCCTCGCGCAGGGTGGCGGCAAGGTCTTTCACGTCATAGACCACGAAATTGTGCTTGGTGATGGGCATGGTGATGCCCGCGATATAGACTTCCTGGAAGGAGTCCTGACCCATAAGAGAAGTGGGCACGTTGCCGGTGATGGCCACCATGGGAACGGAGTCCATGTAGGCGGTGGCAATGCCCGTAACCAGGTTGGTGGCGCCGGGGCCGCTGGTGGCCAGTACTACGCCGGTGCGGCCGGTAGCACGCGCGTAGCCGTCGGCCGCATGGGCAGCACCCTGTTCGTGGGCGGTGATGACATGTTTGATGCGGTCCTGATACCTGTACAGCTCGTCGTACAGATTCAGCACAGCGCCGCCGGGGTAGCCGAACAGCGTATCGACGCCCTGCTCCACCAGCACTTCACAGAAAATTTGAGAACCGGTCAACTGCATACGAATTACCTCATAAAGCTGAAACCATGCTGATCCGCACGGCGCGGACCTGCTCCTGTGCGGCCACTGCCTCCCGAGGGGCCGGAGGGAACGGCGTGAAGGCGCGGCCTGCCCCCGTCGCGTAGGCCCGGCTTGTACCTGCGAAAAAGGCCTTTCACGAGCGAGAGTCAGGCTTTGATACTGCCTTTGTTTTCTCTGTGCTGTCAAGCGGCTTTAGAGTTGGACCGGGCAGAAAATCAAAGTCTTTTTTTCACATCGCAAAAGCGTATTGCCATAGGCGGGAAAGCATGTTAGGAATCATTACTAACAAGACACCTTCAACGCCGCAAGGAGGCGCTATGCTTCGCACCATCTCCCCTTCCAAGGCCAAGGAAATGTTCGATGCCGGCCAGGCCCGGCTTGTGGACGTTCGGGAAAGCACGGAGTTTTCTCAGGAGCACGTACCGGGTTCGCGCCTCGTGCCGCTTTCGGTAGCGTCTTCCTATTCTGTTAAGGATGCGGACGCGCCGGACAAGCCCGTCATCTACTTCTGCAACTCGGGCCGCCGCACGCAGAACAGCGCCGCCCTGCTGGAGACGCTGGCAGGAGGCGAGGCCTACCAGATAGAAGGCGGCCTTACCGCGTGGAAGCAGGCCGGCCTGCCCGTGGAGCGCGGCTCTTCCGTCCTGCCCATGTTCCGGCAGATACAGATAGGCGCGGGCGCGGCGGTGCTCCTTGGCGTTGTGGGCAGTTATTTCTGGCATCCCATGTTCTGGCTCACGGCCTTCGTGGGCGCGGGGCTGGTGTTCGCCGGGGTCACGGGCTTCTGCGGGCTGGCGCTGGTGCTGGCCAAGATGCCGTGGAACAGGGACTGCGGCGGCAGCTGCCCGCTGAAGCGCTGAAATAAAACCATGTTTTGAAGAGGGAGGCGGCCGGAAAGGGCGCGCCACGGCAAGGCGGACGGAACGCCGCGGGGACACAGACCCTCCCCCGGCGGGACGCGAGCCGAGCCCGAAGCGCTCCCGGCAGGGCCAGGAATAGGGAGTCCGAAGGCCCGCCCCTGCCGCCCACCCCTCTTCGCTGCAAGGCCCGCTGATATCCTGACTGGGAGGATATCGGCGGGCCGTGTGGTGTTTTTTTTGGGGGGGAGCGCGTTGGACTGGGCGTGTTGCCGCCGAGTTCTGTTGACCGCTGACCGACAGCTCCCGGCGCGGGATGTCTTGGATTTCCTAACCGGAAATCCGCTGTGGCTGACTTTCCAGTCAGCCGAAGAGTCCTTCGGGCGAAGACCTGACCGAATCGCGCCTCACGAGCCTTCGGCTCTCTCGGCGGCGCTTCGCTGTAACATTCAGACCGCGCCTCGCCCACCTCCATGCCGACTTCCAGTCGGCGTGGGGTCGGCGCTCAAACCGCCGCTTTGCGGCGGCGCCTCCGGCGGGGTCAAGGAAGAGGAGCTTCGGGCAAAGGTTACGGCCCGCCCCGCTCACTGGCGGACTGGCTGTCGGGCACGCCTGCGGCGGCCCTCCGTCCTAAAGCATCACGCGGCTTGCCGTGAAGGTTGCGGGTCAAGGGCTA
Organism: Mailhella sp.; assembly: GCA_017408905.1. GTDB lineage: Bacteria > Desulfobacterota > Desulfovibrionia > Desulfovibrionales > Desulfovibrionaceae > Mailhella. The sequence goes on from JAFQTU010000047.1 coordinate 13,495, forward strand.
GCTTCGAGCAAAGGCCGCCTGATGCCTTTTTCCTCACGCATCTCGCCGCGCCGGGCTGCGGGGAGGGGATGGCGGTCTTCGGGCCGGACTGCGCCTAGCGCCTTTGGAGCTTCGGGCGACGGGCATTGCTTGCACCTGAGACCTAAAGCATCACGCGACTTGCCGTGAAGGTTGCGGGTTAGGGGCGCACGTTGGGCCGAGGGCTGTGCTTGCACCGCGCCCAGCCGGGAAAGCAGGTCGGGAGCGCCGCGCTCCGACACCCCCTGCTCTGGCAGACTGCCCATGCTACTTCTTGCCGCCCTTTTCCTCTTCCTTCTCCTTGAAAGAAACCACGGGCAGGGCGGGGAAGGTCACTTTCTCCTTATCCATATCCTTTATGATGCGGGCGGTGATGTCCAGCTTGGAACCGTAGTCCAGCACCTGCGCGCGGGCCACGGCCACGCCGTCCTTGCCGCACCACTTGTCCACGGCCTTGAGCATATGGCGCTCCACCACGGCGCGCGCGGCGGCAAGTTCGATCTGCATCTGGCGCTCGAGCACGCGGCGGCCCGCTTCGAGTTCGCGTTCCCGCTCGTCCTTCTTGGCCTTTGCCACGCGTTTTTCAAGGTCGGCAAAGCCCTTCTGCAGAACGGCCTGCACCTTGGCAAGGTGTTCGTTAGCGGCCTTGGCGGCGGCGGAATCCGTAAGGACCTTTTCCACGTCCACCACGCCGGTGCGCACGGCAAGGGCCTCGGCAGGAGCGGCAAGCAGGGTGCATACGGCAAGGGCAAGGATGAGATATCGGAACATGGGCTTCTCCTTTTCTGAAAGATACCCCAGACTACCACGCGCTACCCGCGCCCGCAAGAACGCCGTTATCACGCGCCGCCGCTTTACAAGCGCCCGGAATAGTGTCACCTTCTGCGCAGGAGAGAAGCTATGAGCAAAGCATATTCACGCCTTGGAGAACTTCCGCGCGGCCGTGCCTCGGCGCGCCTCACCCCGGGCTGCCTCGTGCTGGAAGGCGGCGCCCTGCGCGGCACGTACAGCGTAGGCGTTATGGACGCCCTGATGGAAGCCGACATCAACCTGCAGGCCACGGTGGGCGTTTCGGCCGGGGCGCTCAACGGCATCAGCTATGTTTCCGGGCAGATAGGCCGCTCGGCCCGCAGCCCCCTCACCTTCCGGCACGACCAGCGCTATTTCGGCCTGCGCGCCTTCTTCCGCAACAAAAGCCCCTTCGGCTTCGACTTCATGTTCGGGGAACTGACCTACAAACTCGACCCGCTGGACATCGAACGCTTCATGGATCCGGCGCGGCGCTTCGCCTGCGTGGCCACCAACTGCCGCACGGGCCAGCCCGAATTCTTCGAGAAAGGCGACTCGCTGGACGACATCTTCCTCGCCACGCGCGCTTCCTCCACCATGCCGTACATCTCGGACATGGTGGACATCAAGGGCCAGCCCTACCTCGACGGCGGGTGCTCGCTCAAGATACCGCATCGCTGGGCCCTCGAGCAGGGCTACGAAAAGGTGGTGGTCATCAAGACCTACCCCGACGGCTTCCGCCGCGCCGAAAAAGGCGGTTCGCGCCTCGCCCGCATGGTGTACGGCAAGCGCTGGCCCGAGCTTGCGGCCTCGCTTGCGCGGAGCAACGCCGACTACAACCGCGCCTGCGACGAGCTGGACGCCCTGCGCGCCTCGGGCCGCATTTTCACCATTGCGCCCTCTGCCAACATGCACATCGGCCGCATGGAAAAAGACCTCGAGAAACTCGGCGACTGGTACTGGCTGGGCTACAGCGACGGCAAGGCCTCGCTGGGCGCGCTGAAGGAGTATCTGGAGGGATAGGAGATTGGGGGAGAACGACAGGCGCGCCGCTCCGGGGGAAAGGCGTCAGGCGGCCTTTGCCCAACGCTCCAAGATGCTAGGCGCGGTTCGGCCAACGGGAGCCATCCCCTTCCCGCAGTCCGGCTCCGCGAGATGCTTTAGGTCGGAGGGCCGCCGAAGGCGTGCCCGACAGCCAGTCCGCCAGTGAGCGGGGCGAAAGGGCCGAAGGCCCGGAAAGCCCCCGCGAACAAGGCTGGCGTCATCTGGTGGTCAACTGACGCAGAGAAGCGAAA
>JAFQTU010000048.1 GCA_017408905.1 Mailhella sp.
GTCGGAGGGCCGCCGAAGGCGTGCCCGACAGCCAGTCCGCCAGTGAGCGGGGCGAAAGGGCCGAAGGCCCGGAAAGCCCCCGCGAACAAGGCTGGCGTCATCTGGTGGTCAACTGACGCAGAGAAGCGAAAGAGACGCCGGGAGGGCGCAAGCCCGGGCGGCTCTTGAGCGGAACGAGGCTCTGGTCTGGCGGCGAAAAACCGACAGGTTTTTCAAGATTCTTGTGCCGGGAGCTGTCGTGCGGAGGACAACATTTCACGGCGGCAACGCGTCAAGCCCAACGCTCCCAACCTCTGCCGCCAAAGCGGAAAATCGGCAGATTTTCCAAGACTCTGGAAAATATTTCCTTGAACACCACTTCCCGCAGGCCGTACCCGTGACTCGAGGCCAAGGGCAAAGCCCGGCCTTAGAGGGTAGCGAGCACGCAAACCTCCGCGCTACTCCCCACCTCCCAAGAGGCGGACGCTTTCGCAAAAGCGGACGCCTTGAACCCGCCTTGAGTCCTGACATCTAGGCTCTGGCGGCCTTCCTTTTAAAAGGTACAAAGGCCGGGAGCGTGGAAAATCCGACAAACTCCTCCTCCCCCCGCCGCACGGCCTCTCCCTTTCTCCCCTTATGGGAAGAAGTGCTTGCGCTCGGCCGTGCCGGGCTTGTCTATCCACACGAAATTCTCGTCGGATATCTGCGTGTCGCCGCGGTTCCAGCGGTAGGCCACCAGCGGGCCGCCCTTCACGGCGCTGAAGTCGAGGCAGGCCACGTTCGGGCCGAAGGACTTCACTTCCTCTTCCGGGGCGCGCCAGTAATGGCCGAAGAAGGTGGGGCAATCCACGGGCACAGCCTGCCACATATCCTTTTCCACGATCAGGTCTTCGGGCAGGGCGTCGATGAGGTGGCTGCCCATGAGCGACATCTCGCGGCAGGTCAGCCCGGCGTCCAGCCACCACTTCACGCGGATGGCGTCGCGCGTATGGCCGTCCTTGTCCTTGAAGGTCACGCCGTCGGGCAGGTGTATCTCCGGCCCTTTCAGCAGGGTCTCGATGGCGTGGTATTCGATGCTGCAGCTGTCGCGCCCGGCGTATTCGTAGCCCTTGTCGGACAGGGTGGGGGCGTCGTGTCTGCCTTCTATCATGGCTTCGCCGCTCCGCTCGGACTGCTTCAGGATGGCGATGGCGTCCGGCGACCAGCAGGCGTGGGCAAGGTGCAGGCGGCCGCCATGCCCGCCAAGGTCGCCCAGTTCCAGCCACACGGGCAGGGTGCGCATCCACGCTATCCACATCTGGTAACAGCCGGCAAGCTGGTCGAGCGAGGCCTCGTGCTGGTGGCGGTTCTTGTCGTTATGCGGGCGCAGGTACTGGCCGGGGTGCGCCGGGTCGGGCGTGTTCCAGCACACGGCGTTGAATTCGTGGTTGCCCATCAGGGCCACGGCGGCCCCGGCGTCGCGCATGGCGCGCACGATCTTGAGCGTTTCGAGGATCTCCGGGCCTCTGTCGATGTAGTCGCCGAGGAAGACGGCGATACGGTCGGCATGTTTCCACACGCCGCCCTGCTTCAGGTAGCCGAGGCGGGAAAGAAGGGCTTCGAGCTTGTCCGCACAGCCGTGGATATCACCTATGATGTCGTAACCGTTCAGCATGGCATACTCCCGGAAGGTTCCGGCGGCAGGGCGCGGGCTTCGTGCCGGGGCACTGCCGTCTTGCAAGGTTTGGCGTCACCATAGCACAGTCGGCCGCTGGGAGTAAAGCGGAAGCGCGCGCGGCTTTTCGCTCCCGCGCCCCTTGAAATCTCGGCCGCGCAGGAGCATAACGGGCCTGACTGCCAGAGCTGAGAGTCGAGTATGGAATATCTCATCCTTATAAAAATCATCGCCGTTCCGCTGCTTCTGTGGCTGGTTTCGCTCATCGTGCGGCGCTGGGGCGAGTTCGTAGGCGCGCTGGTCTCGGGCCTGCCGCTGGTTTCCGGGCCGGTCTCGCTCATCATCACGCTGGAACAGGGCGTGGAATTCGCCTCGGGCATGGCCTACAACGCTCTGCCGGGCATATGCGCCTGCATCTTTTTCGGCGTGGTCTATTCGTGGCTGGCAACGCGCCTGCGCTGGCAGGCCACGCTTGCCGTCACGCTTCTGCTGTATTTCAGCTTCGCCGCGCTCCTGTGCATGATGCCGCGCTCCCTGCCGCTGTTCTCGGTGCTGGCGCTGGGTGCGCCGCTCCTCGGCCTGCGCCTTCTGCCCAGACCTGCCCCGCACCACACCAAGGGCTGGAAAGCCCCCACCGCCCACAAGGGCCCGCCGTGGATGCAGATGGGCGTGGGCATGGCCGCCATGATAGGCGAGACCGAAGGCGCGGCATGGCTTGGCCCGCAATGGAGCGGCATCCTTATCTTTTTCCCGGTGATAAGCGGCGTGGTGGGCCTGTTCGCGCATATCGAGAACGGTTCGGAAGCCGTTATCCGCGTGTTCCGCGGCACGTTCACGGGCTTCACGGGGGCCACCACCTTCGCCCTTACCGTGGCGTGGCTGGTCACCAGCCTGCCGGTGTGGCTCACCTATTCGCTGGCCGCCGTGGCCGCTATGGGCAGTTCCGCGCTGGTGGCGCATTTTGTGAAGCGCTAGGCTCTCATCCCCTTTACTTTTTCTGCGGCATAACCTATCTGTCTGTTTTGCCTTTTTCTGATTCGAAGAAAAAAATCGGAAAAATTTCAAAAAAATTCGCCCTTGCCCCTTTTCAAGCGGGAAAGAGGGCTTATTTATGAGGAGTCGCCGGGAAGCCCAGTGCGTTCCGGCCCTGAGCCCGCCCTGCCAAGTGCGGGGAGGGATTGCAAGAAAACAAACCATTTCTGGAGGATATGGGTAATGAAGCCCCTGAATGATCGTGTTCTCGTCAAGCGCCTTGAGTCCGAAGAAAAGACCGCTGGCGGTCTGTTCATCCCCGATGCCGCTAAGGAAAAGCCCTCCAAGGGCGAAATCGTGGCCTGCGGCCCCGGCAAGATGACCGAAAACGGCGTGCGCGCCGCTATGGAAGTCAAGGTCGGCGACGTGGTGCTGTTCAGCAAGTATGCCGGTACCGAAATCAAGGTGAACGGCGCTGACCACATCATCATGCGCGAAGACGACATCCTCGCTATTCTCGACTAGTTCCTTATTTATAACATTTCCAATCATCTGGAGTACATATCATGTCTGCTAAGGAAGTTCTCTTCGACGCCAAGGCCCGCGAACGTCTGGCCCTCGGCGTGGACAAGCTCGCCAATGCTGTTAAGGTCACCCTCGGTCCCAAGGGCCGCAACGTGCTCATCGAAAAGGCCTACGGCGCCCCCGTCATCACCAAGGACGGCGTGACCGTGGCCAAGGAAATCGAACTCGAAGACAAGTTCGAGAACATGGGCGCCCAGCTCGTGCGTGAAGTGGCCGCCAAGACCAACGACGCCGCTGGCGACGGTACCACCACCGCCACCGTGCTCGCCCAGGCCATCTACCGCGAAGGCGTGAAGCTCGTGGCCGCCGGCCGCAACCCCATGCCCATCAAGCGCGGCATCGACAAGGCCGTGGCCGCCATCACCGAAGAGCTCGGCAACATTGCCAAGCCCACCCGCGACCAGCGTGAAATCGCTCAGGTCGGCACCATTTCCGCCAACTCCGACGCTACCATCGGCAACATCATCGCCGAAGCTATGGGCCGCGTGGGCAAGGAAGGCGTCATCACCGTGGAAGAAGCCAAGGGCCTCGAAACCACTCTCGACACCGTCGAAGGCATGCAGTTCGACCGCGGCTACCTCTCCCCCTACTTCGTGACCGACCCTGAAAAGCTGGTCTGCGAACTCGACAACCCCTTCATCCTCGTGCAGGAGAAGAAGATCTCCAGCATGAAGGAAATGCTCCCCGTGCTCGAGCAGGTTGCCAAGATGAACCGTCCCCTCGTCATCATCGCTGAAGACGTGGACGGCGAAGCCCTCGCCACCCTCGTGGTGAACAAGCTGCGCGGCACTCTTCAGGTTGCCGCCGTCAAGGCTCCCGGCTTCGGCGACCGCCGCAAGGCCATGCTGCAGGATATCGCCATCCTCACCGGCGGCACTGTGGCTTCCGAAGAAATGGGCGTGAAGCTCGAAAACTTCACCCTCGCCAACCTCGGTACTGCCAAGCGCGTGCGCATCGACAAGGACAACACCGTCATCGTGGACGGCGGCGGCCAGGCTGCTGACATCAAGGCCCGCGTGGCCCAGATCCGCGTGCAGATCGGCGAAGCTACCTCCGACTACGACCGCGAAAAGCTTCAGGAACGCCTTGCCAAGCTCGTTGGCGGCGTGGCCGTCATCAAGGTCGGTGCCGCTACCGAAACCGAGATGAAGGAAAAGAAGGACCGCGTGGAAGACGCCCTGAACGCCACCCGCGCCGCTGTTGCCGAAGGCATCGTGCCTGGCGGCGGCACTGCCTACATCCGCTGCCTCTCCGCCCTTGACGCCATCGACGCCACCGAAGAAGAAATGGCCGGTGTGAACATCATCCGCCGCGCTGTGGAAGAACCCCTCCGCCAGATCGCCGCTAACGCCGGCTTCGAAGGCTCCGTGATCGTGGAGAAGGTGCGCGAAGGCAAGGACGGCTTCGGCTTCAACGCCGCCACCGGCGTGTTCGAAGACCTCCTCGCCGCTGGCATCATCGACCCCAAGCAGGTTTCCCGCTTCGCTCTCCAGCACGCCTCTTCCGTGGCCAGCCTCCTGCTGACCACCGAATGCGCCATCGCTGAACTGCCCAAGCCCGAACCTGCCATGCCTGCTGCTCCCATGGGCGGCGGCATGGGCGGCATGTACTAAGCCGTACCAGCGCTGAATAGCTGAATGAAAAGGGGGGAGCCGTGTGAACGGTGTCCCCCTTTTTTGCTATGAAAATCGCGTGACGCTTTAGGCCAGCGGTGCAGGCAATGACCGTTGCCCAACGCCCCAGAGGTGCAAGGCGCGGTTTGGCCCGAAGACCACCATCCCCTTCCCGCAGTCCGGCGCGGCGTGATGCGCAAGGAAAAAGGCGGCAGGCAACCTCGGTTCAAAGCTCGAATGGCGCTAGGCGGCCTTCGCTCAACGCTCGACCCTGACCCGCATCCTTCACGGCAAGCCGCGTGATGCTTTAGGTCGGAGGTGCAAGCAATGCCCATTGTCCAACGCTCCAGAGGCGCAAGGCGCAGTTTGCTCGAAGGTCAACTTCCCCTCCCCGCAGTCCGGCGCGGCATGATGCGCAAGGAGAAAGGCGGCTGGAGGCCTCAGTTCGAAGCTCCCCGAGTACGCATTGCGCGCTTCTCAACGCTCGACCCCAACCCGCCCCCTTCACGGCAAGCCGCGTGATGCTTTAGGTCGGAGGGCCGCCGAAGGCGTGCCCGACAGCCAGTCCGCCAGTGAGCGGGGCGAAAGGGCCGAAGGCCCGGAAAGCCCCCGCGAACAAGGCTGGCGTCATCTGGTGGTCAACTGACGCAGAGAAGCGAAA
>JAFQTU010000007.1 GCA_017408905.1 Mailhella sp.
ACAAATCTTTATGGAAGACCAATAAACATTGATTGGAATAAAGACCTTTATCCTAATCCTATTCATACTTGAAACATTTCCACCTTGCGGTGGAAAGTTTCAATCTTGCTTGGTTTCACTTCGTTCAACCAAGCATAGACTTGAAACTCATTAGGATAAATCCTTTGGTTCTCTCTTTATCCTATTGGTTCATTTCTTATATATCATATAATATCTAATATATTCTCTATAAGGGGGATTATTGGATGTATAAAATCAATAAAACAATATATTATTGACATTGCAAAAATTTTATGTTATTATAAATCATCTAAAAAACAACAAGTTTATGTATGGAGGATTATTTATTATGAATAATTATAACGGAATTTATATTATTTTCAAAACAAAATATTATATAGAAATGTTCTTTGAAAATATAAACAAAATAGATTTTGAAGCGATAAAAGCAAAGAATGCAAAGATAAACTTTGAAAACTACACTAATGAGCAACTAGTTTCAGACATCAAAAGGCTAATTGAAGTAAGAACTTGCTGTGATTTCAACTATGTTTATCCTAAAATATTTTGGGATTTTATCAATTGGAACAACAAAGAATGTCTATACTTTGTATTTGAGGAATGTTTGAAGTCTTTACCCAGTAATGCTTATAGATTTTCAAAAATAAAAGATTCTTCTATCACAACAAAAGGAAAACTGTTAAGTTCTTATGGTGAAGATTTTTGCCGGGATAACCTTGTTGAATTACAGGTATCACTAAACGAAGAAAAATCAGAACGCTTGAAATCTCTAAACGGAGACCCAAAAGAACTATACGCAAAATACTATTAGCAATCTAACAATTGAAACCCCACATTGTTTGTTCTATGTGGGGTTTCTCAACTACGCTACCTTTTCAGCAAGATATTTGTATATTGTCGCTCTTGTTACGCCATATTCTCTCGCTAGGTCGCTCACCCTCACCCCTTCCTCATGCTTCATAAGAAGGAGGTTTCGTTGCTCAGCGGACAGGCTAGGCTTTCTACCCTTATACTTTCCCTTTGCCTTGGCAATTTGAATGCCTTCCTTCTGGCGGGATAGCAGGACAGTTCGTTCAAACTGATAGACCGCTGAAAGAATGTGAAGTTGAAGTTGGGCGATAGGATTGTCATCGTTGGCGGTGAAGGTGAGGTTCTCTTTGTGGAAATGCACTGTTACCCCCTTATCGTTAAGAAGGGTGATAGTATCTATCACGCCCTTAAGTGTCCTTCCTATGCGGGACAGGTCCCACACGCTCACCACATCACCTTCACGGCAAAAGGCAATCATTTCCTGTAATGCAGGACGGTTCATATCCTTTCCGCTGGCGTGGTCTTCAAATACTTTGTCAAAATCCATATTATAGAATTGGCGTTCAGTATTCTGTGAGCCGTCGTTCGTTGATACTCGCTTATAACATATCTTCATCTTCTATTCCTTGCTGTTGTAAGTTTATAATCAACTTGTGTAAGAATAGAATTATAGGACCATTTATAAAATGTCAATATATGCAAAAATAAAGTTATACTATACACTTTTTTCTTATATTTTATGTGATTATTTTGGTTATACCCTAATTTGGCACCACAAAAATATGGATTTGATTTGAATTAGAACAAGTTTGATGGTATAATCATTAACGATGGAAAATAGTTATGGGTGTATTCCTCATACCCCACACGATGCCAACTCGGCGGATTTTTTCAGTTTCTGCGAATGCGATACAAAGGGGTGTTACAGATGATACAGGTATAGTTGAAAACCTATTGAAATCATTACCCTTTGAGTATTTCAGCGGGAGTCGCGCGTTCGAATCGCGCTGGACCCACCAGGAATTTCAAGGGGTTACGGTGAAAGTCGTAACCCCTTTCCTCGTTAAATCCTGTTGGAATGATTCACCTTATTTCGGCGGGATTCCGCGAAAAGCCTCCTGTGCTGTCTGCCGCTGAGTTCTCCCCCGCCAGCAGGGAAGTGAAAGGGGGACTCCCTCATGTTTTCCGCATCCCTATTTGACAGCTTCTGCCGGGAGTTATACCCTTCCAGCATCCTTTCCTTTTAATACAGCATGGATGTTCCATGAACGATACACAGAATACGCAGGCCGCGCTTGCCGCAAAACGGCAGGCCGCGCCGAAAATGGCTCCGCTTGCTCCGGCGGACGTGGATTTCATGCCGCCGCTCCTGCGTTCGCTTTCCACGCTCATCAAGCTCAAGGGCCGCCATGTTTCTCCGCAGTTCCTGCTGGCAGGGCTGGCCGGGGCCGACAAAGTCAGCGCCGGGGCCTGCCTTCGCGCCGCCGAACGCGCCGGGATGAAGGGCCGCGTGATGCATCGCCCGAAGCTGGAGCAGATATCCTCGCTCACGCTTCCCTGCATACTCCTGCTGAAAAACGAGCAGTGCTGTGTCTATCTTGGCGCGGTGAAGCCGGCATCCGGCCCTGACTTCACGGGGAGCGGGAAGGCCCAGCCCGGGCAGGAAGCGCTGTTCGCCCGGGTCATCCTGCCGGAACTGGACGACTCTGAACAGCATATCCAGCTGGAAGAACTGGAAGAACTCTATTCCGGCTACGCCATTTTCGCCACGCTGGAATCCCGGGCCGACGCCCGCTCGGAAGCCCTGCGCACCCGCGAGCCGCGCCGCTGGTTCTGGGACGTGTTCAAGTACTTCGCGCCCATCTACCGCCATGTGGCGCTGGCCAGCGTGGTGGTGAACTGCATCGCCGTGGCGTCTTCCCTCTTTGTCATGAACGTGTACGACCGCGTGATACCCAACAACGCCTACGAAACCTTGTGGGTGCTGGCCGCGGGCGTGGGCATCGCCTACATTTTCGATTTCCTGCTCCGTTCCCTGCGCAGTCATTTCGTGGACCTGGCGGGCCGCAATGCCGACGTCGTCCTCTCCTCGCGCCTTGTGGACAAAGTGCTCTCCATGCGCATGGACGCCAAGCCGGAATCGACGGGTGCGCTGGTGAACAATCTCCGGGAATTCGAAAGCCTGCGCGAGTTTTTCAGCTCCACCACGTTCCTTGCGCTCATCGACCTGCCCTTCCTTGTGCTCTTTTTTCTGCTGTTTTCCTTCATCGGCGGGCCGCTGGTAGTTCTGCCGCTGGCCGCCGTGCCCATCCTGCTCGGCGTGGGCCTGTTCCTTCAGATGGCCGCGCGCAAAAGCGCCGAAACCAGCTATCGCCATGCCATGCAGAAGAACGCCCTGCTCGTGGAAATGGTGCACGGCCTTGAGACCGTGAAATCCTCGATGGCCGAGGCCCGTATGCAGAAGCTGTGGGAGGCCGTGTCCGGCATTTCGGCGCAGTCGAGCAACGAGGCCCGCAAATACTCCAGCCGCGCCGTAGCCTTTGCCACCTTCACCACGCAGATGACCTCCGTGGCTATGGTGGTGTGGGGCGTGTACCTCATCGGGCAGGGGGAAATGAGCATGGGCGGCCTTATCGGCTGCAATATCCTGCTTGGCCGCATCATGGCCCCTCTGCTCCAGCTTGCCAGCCTGCTCACGCGTTTGCAGAATTCGCGGGTCTCGCTCAAGGCTCTGGATGCCCTCATGGCCCTGCCCAGCGAGAATCAGGATCAGGCCGCCTGCATGGACTTCGGCACGCTTGAGCCGGAATTCGTGATGGAGAACGTGAGCTTCGCCTATCCCAGTGCCGCCCCCGCAGGAGCAGGGCAGGGCGCACCGACGCCCGCTCCCCAGCCCGGTTCGCTGGCGCTGGATTCCGTTTCCCTGCGCATACGGCGCGGCGAAAAGGTGGCCGTCATCGGCAAGATGGGTTCGGGCAAGAGCACGCTGGGCAAACTGCTCATCGGCCTTTACCAGCCGCTTGAGGGGCAGGTGAGCTTCGGTGGCGTGGACATCCGCCAGCTTGCCACGGCCGACCTGCGTTCCCGCGTGGGCGTGCTTCCTCAGGAAGTGGTGCTGTTCTACGGCACAGTGCGCGACAATATCGCCCTTGGCGACCCTACTGTTACCGACCAGCTCGTTCTGCGGGCGGCGCGGCTTTCCGGCACGGAAGATTTCGTGCGCCGCCACCCCGCAGGCTTCGGCGCGCAGGTGGGCGAACAGGGCCGCAACCTTTCCGGCGGCCAGAGGCAGGCCGTGGGCCTTGCCCGGGCGCTGGTGCGCGACCCCGATATCCTGATCCTCGACGAGCCTACCTCGAACATGGACGTGGAGACCGAACGCGTGGTGCAGGCCCGGCTTTCCGGTATTGCGGCGGAAAAAACGCTCATCCTCATCACGCATCGCCTGTCCATGCTCCGCATGGTGGACAGGGTCATCGTTATGGATTCCGGGAAGATAGTGATGGATGGCCCGAGGGATGCCGTGCTCTCGGCCCTTCAGCAGCGTCGCCAGACGCCCAGCGCAAGGCCTGCCCCCGCCAAGGCCGCGCCTGCCAAGCCCGGCCCGTCCATTCAGGTATCGCAGGCCCGCCCCGCGAAGGCGGCCGAAACTGCCGTGAAGGAGGCCTGACATGAATGAGATAGGCAAGAATACCGGCACAGCCCCTTCCGGCGCTCCGGCATCGCAGACGCGTCCCGGCGCAGGTGCTCCGGCGCAGGTGCTCCGGCGCGCAGTCTTTTTGAGCCCGCCAGCCTCGGTTCGCGCGGCCTTCTTCCCGAAGATCTGCCCTACGCCGCCGAAGTCGAAGCCGCCCTTGCCCGCCGCCCCGAGCGGAGCGCGCGCTGGCTTTCGGTGGGCGTCTTCCTGTTTTTCGCGGCCTTTCTGGGCTGGGCTTCCGTGGCTTCGCTGGACGAAGTGACCCATGCCGAAGGGCAGGTCATCGCCTCGTCGCGCACGCAGGTCATCCAGAACCTTGAAGGCGGCATATTGCAGAGTGTGGATGTATACGAAGGCCAGATCGTCGAGAAGGGCGACGTGCTGGCCCGTCTGGACAACGAGATGGCGGAATCCTCCCTGCGCGATATGCTGTACAAGGCCATGGAGCACCTGACCGCTATCCGCCGCCTTCGCGCTACGGTGCAGGGCAGGCCGGAAGGGCTGGACTGGCCGGAAGACCTGCGCGCATGGCTGGAACGCGGCACGGGCTACACGCTGGCCGAGGAACAGCTCGAACAGGGCCGCCAGCTCATCGCCGTCCAGCGCGAGACCTTCGAGGTGCAGATGCGTCAGCGCTCGTCGGAACTGGAAGTCCTGCTTTCGCAGAGCCAGCAGAGAGAGCACGAGGTGCAGGAACAGCAGGCGCGGCGCGACCAGCTCAAGGAGAGCCTCGGCCTCATCCGTCAGCAGATCAACATTGCCGAACCGCTTCTGGCCCGCAAAAGCTATTCCCGCGTGCAGTACCTTGAACTGCGTGAACGCCTTGTGAACACGCAGGGCGAACTGGATATGCTGGCGCTCTCCATCCCCCGCGCCGAAGCCGCCGCCCGTGAGGCGCGCCACCGCATGGACCTGCGCCGCGCCGAACTCGACGCCGCCCTCATGGAGGAGATCAACCGGCGCAGTCTTGAACTGGCTTCCCTGCGCGAGAGCCTGTCTGCCTCGTCCGACAGGGTGACCCGTACCGAACTGCGTGCGCCCGTGCGCGGAACCGTGAAGAAGATCTACATCACCACGGTGGGCGGCGTTGTGAAGCCCGGCGAAAACATCATGGAGATCGTTCCCTTGAACGACACCCTGCTGGTCGAGGCCCGCGTTCGTCCGCAGGATGTGGCCTTCCTGCACCCGGGGCAGAAGTCGAAGGTCAAGGTCTCGGCCTACGATTTTTCCATCTACGGCGGCCTGAACGGCGTGCTGGAGCAGATCAGTGCCGACACCATTGAAGACAAGCGCGGCGAGTTTTTCTACTTGGTGAAGGTGAGAACCTCCGAGACGGCCATCCGCCACAAGGGCGAGACCTTGCCCATCATCCCCGGCATGGTGACGACAGTGGATATCCTCACCGGTAAGAAGACCGTGCTCGACTACCTGCTCAAGCCCATCATGAAAGCCAAGCAGAACGCCCTGCGGGAGAAATAAGTTTTGAGGGAAGGGGAAGGCGTCAGGTAGCTTTGCTCCAGTGAACGCCTTTCCCTTCCCTCAGTCGTTTCTCTTTGGCTGATGGTCTTTCAGCTGAGAGCCGGAGAAGTTCAAGATTGTATCGTTGCCTGCGGAGGGCAGGTCAGGCGGCGAAGGGGGCCAGGTCGAAGCCTTGCGTTCCCGCTTCCCGTGCCTGAAACACCTCGTACAGGGCTGTTTTGTCCACGTTTTTTCCGATGAAGACGGCCTTGGCCTCTTCGCCTTCCTCCGCCCCGGCAATGCAGTACTGGCCGCCCGCAACATCGAAGCGGAGCAGATAGCCGCCGACCATGACATTACCCTTGGCGCGGACGATATGCCCGAAGCCGCCGCGGAGCAGGGCTTCCAGAAAGGCCGCAAGGGTCGCCGGGGAAGCCATGCGCGGCTGGGCAAGGCTGGCGATGGACAGGCCGAGGTCGATGGTGTCGGCAGGTTCTTCCTTGAGGAGCGTGCCGTCCACGGCTTTGCGCCACAGCCCGTCCCACCATGCGGCGGCCTGCTGGCCGTAGGGCTGGGAAACAATGTCGGCCGAAGGTGCATAGGTGCGCACCAGCGCTTCCAGAGCGGCCTTTTCTTCCGAGGGCAGATGCTCCGCCTTGGAGAAGACCACCGTGCCCGCCGAGGCAAGCTGGTCGGCAAAGAGTTCGGGGAACTCCTGGGCCGACTGCCGGCAGTTCAGACTGTCCAGAATGGTGATGGGGCTGAGTATCTCGATGCGTTCGTAGGCTATCTTGCCCAGATTATCCATGATCCTGCCCAGCATGCCCACGCCCGTGGGCTCTACAAGCAGGTATTCCGGCTGAAGGGCGTTCTCGATAGTGAGCACGCTGGTCGCGAAATCGGACTTCATGGAACAGCAGATACAGCCCTGCGTCATTTCCCAGACTTCGATACCGTCGCCAAGGGAGGAGGAGAGGAAGCCGCCGTCCACGCCGACGGCCCCCATCTCGTTCTCCATGACAACGAATTTTTGGCGGCATCGGCGCGCCATCTCGGTGATGAAGGTGGTCTTCCCTGCGCCAAGAAATCCTGAAATGACAAGTACTTTCATATTAGTCGGAGAGTTTGACCACGGGCTTGATAAGGTCCGCGGGCTTATCGCGCATCAGGAAGAGCGCCTTTTCGATATCGTTGAAATCGTGGAACACGTGCGTGGCAAGGGGGCTGACGTCGAGCTTGCCGCTGGCCACAAGGGCGCCCAGCTTTTCCATGCGCAGGCGTCCGCCGGGCATGAGGCCGCCGTTGATCTGCTTGTGGCCCATGCCCACGCCCCATTCCACGCGGGGGATGTTCACGTAGGTTCCGCTTCCAAGGTAGTTCACGTTGCCGATCTTGCCGCCGGGCTTCAGCGACTTCACTGCCGATTCGAAGGTGGAGCAGTTGCCGCCCGCCACGATGACCCTGTCAACGCCCTTGCCGCCGGTCATGGCCAGCACTTGTTCCTCGATGCTGCCGTCCCTGTAGCCGACGAATTCATCGGCACCGTAGAAGGTGGCGGCTTCGCGGCAGACCTTTCTGGTGCCGACGGCGATGATGCGGGAAGCGCCGCGCAGGCGGGCTCCGGCCACGGCCATCAGGCCCACAGGGCCTATGCCGATGACGAGCACCGTGTCGCCGAACTGCACGTCGGCCAGTTCTACGCCGTGGAAGCCGGTGGGGACCATGTCGGAAAGCATGCAGGCGTCAACGGTATTGATGCCCTCGGGAAGGTGGGCGAGGTTGCCGTCGGCGTCGTTGACATGGAAATATTCGCCGAACACACCGTCCTTGAAGTTGGAGAACTTCCAGCCGGAAAGCATGCCGCCGGAATGCATGGAATAGCCGGCCTGCGCTTCAAGGGAGTTCCAGTCGGGCGTGATGGCCGGAACGAGGACACGGTCGCCGGGTTTGAAGTCCTTGACCAGCGAGCCGACTTCCACGACTTCGGCACAGCCTTCATGGCCGAGTATCATATTGTGCCGGTCGCCAATGGCGCCTTCCCAGAGGGTATGCACATCGGAAGTGCAGATGGCCACGGCCAGGGGGCGGCAGATAGCGTCCAGAGGGCCGCAGGAAGGGCGTTCTTTTTCGATCCAGCCGGATTCGCCTATCTTGAGCATGGCATAACCTTTCATGTGATACTCCTTTTTCTATGGTGGGTGAGCCCGAAATGGTTGACGGAAGGCAGGGGGCGCGTTCTTGGCAGTTTCCTTGATGCCTGTTGGCGATGCCCCTGCGAGGGTAGGGGATAGGCTCGATCCTGTCGATGATTGTTGGTAATGATTATCATTATAAAATTTAAAGCCCCTTGTCCAGTGTTTTTTCCTTGTGTTCTTTTTCTTTTGGAGCAGTCCGCAAAAGGCTTGCCCGCCTGCGCCGGAAAGGGCAGGTCTTCACCTTTCCTGCACAGGCAGGGAGATTTTTTCTTGCGGAAAAAGAACCTCTGTGTTTTCATTGTGATGTCTCTGATATCGACGCTCTCTGAGCGAGGAACATCCATGCAGCATAACGCAGTCACTATGAGGGGCTTTGCTCCCCGCCATGCCGGAAGCGTTTCCGGCCGTCATACCTGACGCCTTGTGACGGCGGAACTGGATGTTCCCCTGCGCCCGGCGTTCGACCCTGCCTTCTGATATCCCCGTCTTACGCCTGCATGAGGCTCCTCTCCGCCGTACTGGGCATGGAATGCACAGTCTGCGCAGTCCTTCTGCGCCTTGAAAACGGCATCAACACCCGGATCCTGTTCGGCCTGAGGTCAGTCCTGCGGGAACGGAAGATTCCATAGGAGGAGTCATGAACGGCAAAAATCCCTTTGCCACTACCGGCGGCATCATAGTCGTTGGCGCTATCATCGGCCTTGCAGCCATCCTGCTGCAGAAACTCGGCAATCCCGCCAACATGGGCATCTGCGTGGCCTGCTTCGAACGCGATATCGCGGGCGGCCTCGGCCTTCATCGCGCCGGTATCGTGCAGTATATCCGGCCCGAGATCATCGGCCTCGTGCTCGGCTCTCTGGGCGCGGCCCTGCTTTCCGGCGAATTCCGCCCGCGCGGCGGTTCTTCCCCGTTCCTGCGCTTCGTGCTGGGCATGATAGCCGCTATGGGCGCGCTGGTCTTCCTCGGCTGCCCGTGGCGCGCCATACTGCGCCTTGCCGGCGGCGACTTCAACGCCATCCTCGGCATCGCCGGCCTCGTGGCCGGTGTGGGCGTGGGCACGATGTTCTTCAAGCGCGGCTACAGCCTCGGTTCCAGCATGAAGCAGAGCGCGGCCGCAGGCTGGCTCTTCCCGCTCCTCATGGTGGTCCTGCTTGCCATGCTGTTCGCCTTCCCGCAGGTGCAGGGCGAAGCTAAGAGCGGCCTGCTCTTCTACTCCGTGAAGGGCCCCGGCTCCATGCACGCCCCCGTCCTTGCCTCGCTGGGCATTGCCATGCTCATCGGCGCCCTTGCCCAGCGCAGCCGCTTCTGCACCATGGGCGCTATCCGCGACCTCATCCTTTTCCGCTACGCCCACCTTTTCCTCGGCCTGCTGGCCATGCTGGTGGCGGCCTTTGTGGCCAACTACTTCACCGGTTCCTTCAATCCCGGCTTTGCCAAGCAGCCCGTGGCCCATACCGACGGCCTGTGGAACTTCCTTGGCATGATGACCGCCGGCCTTGCCTTCGCCCTTGCCGGCGGCTGCCCCGGCCGCCAGCTCTTCATGGCCGGTGAAGGCGACAGCGACGCCGCCACCTTCGCCCTCGGCATGATCGCCGGTGCGGCTATGGCCCATAACTTCGGCACGGCCAGCTCCGGCGCGGGCATCGGTGCCTACGGCATACACGCCACGCTCATCGGCTTTGCCGTGTGCCTGTTCATCGGCTTCGCCAATTCTAGAAAGGCTTCATAATTTCAGGAGAAAGAATATGCTCATCGATACCCGCGGCCTTTCGTGCCCCCAGCCTGTGCTCATGGTCTTCCCGCATCTTGGCGGCTCCGAACCCCTCGACGTGCTGGTGGACAACACCGCCAGTCAGGAAAACGTCAGCCGTGCCGCCCGCAAGCAGGGCTGGAACGTGGAAATGAAGCCCGAAGCCGACGGCATCGTCCGTCTGGAGCTGAGAAAGTAATGTTCGCCAAGCTTGCAGGCTGGCTGAAAGGCCGCAGTCGGAACAGCGACGGGGAGCAGAAGGCCGAACTCGGCTTTCTGGTCTTCCAGCATACCGGCGAAGTCATCCAGGCCGAGCGCGGCCTGCAGGCGGCGGGGTTCGCGGTGGAGGTCAAGGGACCTCCGCCCGAACTCCGCACAGGGTGCGACATGGTGCTGACCTTTCCCCTGATGAAGGAGCAGGCGGTGCGCCGTGTGCTGGACGAGCTCCGGCTCACGCCCCTGAGCGTCGTCCCTGTGAGCGCCACCATGCTGGAGCCGGTCTCCCTGTTCCGCGTGACCGATTACGGGCAGTGGATCATGGTGCAGGCGGCCAACGTGAAGCTCACCTTCGAAACGGAGTCCGGCCTTATCGTGAATATTTCCGGCGGGGGATGCCCTGACGTGCCCTATCTTGCCGGACTGCTGGTGGGGCATGGCCTGAACGAGGCCGAAGAACCGCGCCTCAAGGGGCATACGCTCTGCTCCTACGCCCTGCAGAAGGCCTTTCTGGAGTCGCGCCGCCTGTGGGAGGAGAAGCGCAGGAGCAAAGGAGTCGCGGCATGAACAAGCCTGTCTGGCTCATCTGCGGTACGGTTCCCGAGGCGGATTTCCCGCTCTGCATAGGCACATGGCGCGTGGAGGGCGACTTCCTTGAGCCGGAAGACGTACGGCTCTGCGGCGGGTCTTCCCCGGCTGGCGCTGTGCCGCGCGTTCCCGTTCGAAGGGGCACGCCTGCGCTGGCGGCCTCGGCCATCCTTGCCGCCGAAGCGCTGGGCGCGGGCAAGCCCTCGGTGCTTCTGGTCGGGGATTGCGGCGATTCCCGGGGCAGTACGGCGCTTTACGAATTTCTGACGGGCTGGCTGGACACGCCGGAATCTTCCGATTTGAAAGGTCTAACTTTCCACTATCTCTTCCCCAGTGTAGACGGGCATAACCGCATCCTCATGGCGCTGGACGCCCGCCAAGCCCCCCGCCCCATGCTCATCGCGGATGCCGGGTTCATGTACGCCGCCAAGATGAGCGGATACGCGGCCCGCTGGGACATCTTTACCCCCGATGCCGGGGAACTGGCCTTCCTTGCGGACGAAAAGGCCCCTCATCCCTTCTATACGCGCGGCTTCCTGCTGGCCGAGGGGCGCGAAGCCCCCGAACTGGCCCGCCTTGCCCATGAGCACGGCGACAGCGCCCGCTTCCTGCTCGTCAAAGGCCGCCGCGACCTTGTGGTGGAGCAGGGCAGGGTGGTCGCGCAGACGGAAGAGCCCTGCCTGCCCTATATGGAACCCATAGGCGGCACCGGCGACCTTGTCACCGGCCTGCTTAGTGCCTATGCTCTGGGCGGAAGGCCGGAACGTGAAGCCTGCCTTGCCGCCGCGCAGGCTGCCCGCTTCACCGGCGAGGCCGCCGACCCTACACCGGCGACGGCTGTGGCCGAACTCATGCCCTTCATCCGCGAAGGGATACGCCGCACCCATGAAAAGGAGCAACAGCATGCATGATATCCTGCTCGACTGCCGGGGCATGGCCTGCCCCCAGCCCGTGATAACGACCCGCGAAGCCCTGGAAAAGAAGCCGTCCTCCGTCACCGTGCTGGTGGATAACGCTCCTGCCTCGGAAAACGTGCGCCGCCTGCTGGAAAAGAGCGGCTATGCTTCCGGCCTTGCCGTGGAACAGCGGGAAGACTCGCTCTGGGCGGTGCGCGGTGCGGCCTCCTGCGCCGTCTGCGCCGAAGCCGAGGCCGTCATCGAAGCCGCCGGTGAACGCGCGAGCCGCACTCTCGTCTTCCTGAGCACCGACACACTCGGCCACGGGAGCGACGAGCTCGGGGCCAAGCTCATGGCGAATTTCCTCGCCACCCTGCCGGAACTCGGCGCGAATCTCTGGCGCATCGTGATGGTGAATGGCGGCGTGAGGCTTGCCTCCCAGCCCGGGCGCTCCCTCGATGCGCTGAAAAAGCTGGAACAGAACGGCGTGAGCCTGCTGGTCTGCGGCACTTGCCTTGAACATTATGGCCTGCTCGACGCCAAGCAGGTCGGCGAAACGACCAATATGCTGGATATCGTGACCAGCCTCGACCTTGCGGACAAGATCATCCGCCCCTAGGAGTCGTCATGGCAGAGTTCTGTCTCATGGATAAGACGCGGGGCGCAGGCTGAGCGGCGAAAACCGCTCCAGAGTTGCTGGAGCAGATCCTGGCCGACATCCCTGTGCCGCCCGATCCCGAGGGGCGCATCGTCCACGGCTTCTCCAATAACGAGGACGCCGTTCTGGTGAAGTCGCCGCCTGCGGGCATGGTGCTGGTGCAGACGGTGGATATCCTTGGCGCTATCGGCAACAACGCCCGGCTTTTCGGGCAGACGACCGCCGCCAATGCGCTTTCCGATGTGTATGCTATGGGCGGCATACCGTGGTCGGTGATGAACGTGGCCGCCTTCCCTTCGCCTGAAAAGCCCGAAGACGCGCCCCTTTCCGTGCTGGCCGACATACTGCGCGGCGCCATGGAAAAGGTGGCCGAAGCCGGGGCCGTGCTGGCTGGCGGGCATACGCTGGACGATGAGTTCATCAAGTTCGGGCTGGCCGTCACCGGGGCGGTCGATCCGGCGGAAGCCGCCCGTAACGACGCCCTTGCCCCCGGGGACTGCCTTATCCTCACCAAACCGCTGGGGACGGGCATCCTTGCCACGGCCATCAAGGCAAGGTGGCCCGGATTCGAAGAGGCGGAAGCCGAGCTGTACCGCTGGACGACGCGGCTCAACGCGCACGGGGCGGAGGTCATCCGCGCCATGAAGCTGAAGGCCGCCACGGATATCACGGGCTTCGGCCTTGCCGGCCATGTGCTGGAAATGGCGCGCGGCTCCGGCGTGTCGGTCGAGCTGGATTCCTGCTCCCTGCCCTTCATGGAACAGGCGGAAGAGCTGGCCTCCTTCGGCCTCATCCCGGCGGGCACGTACCGCAACCGCGAACACTGCTCCTGCCGCACCACGGTTTCGGAAAGCGCGGAAGAGCTTCGCGCCCTTCTGGCCTTCGATGCACAGACTTCCGGCGGCCTTCTGCTGGCCGTACCGCAGGAACGGGTGCAGGAAGCCTGCGAACGCCTTGGCGCGCTGGGCGAAGCGGCCCATATCGTGGGGCGTGTCCTTCCTTTGCGCGGCAGGCAGGAACAGCTTGTCATCACGTAGCGGTGTGCTGATGTGATTTTGATAGAAAAACAGGGGCTTCCCGTGCTGGGAGGCCCCTGTTTCCGTATGTGCGCCGGGCGGCTTTCTACGGACGATCGACCCTTACCAGAAGCTCGGTGACATGGCTGGCGCTGTTGCTCGACGTCCAGTAATCGGTGACATAGCGCTCGAAGCATTCGTCGTCGGCCTTGTAGCCGTGCCTGTCCAGCCACGCGATGAGCCGTTCGTAGGTGTCATGCACGCGCTCAAGGTCGCCGATGTGGTAGCAGGAGGCCATCATACAGCCGCCGAACGTACTGCGGCCCTCCCCGGAGTGGGGCGGAAGGGTGCGCTGCATGATGCGTACGGCCTGCGGTTCGCCCTTCAGGCGGCTCTGCATGCTGGTGAAATGGATGTAGCGCGGCCCTGTGATGGCGTTGCCGGTTTTCTCCACGTACTCCATGAAACGGGCATTGATAATGGCGGACTTGATGTCGCCGTCGAAGGGCTGTTCCTGAAACAGAAGCTCTGCCTGCTCCACGTATTTCACCGAGACTTCCGTAACGCCCTTGGCAATGACGAGTTCGGCCTCGCGGAGCAGTCCGCACCAGTCGCGCAGGCTGGATTCACAGCGGTTGAGGTTCAGCTGCTCCTTCCGGATCTCGAGAAGCTTCTGCTCGAAGGTTTCGCGCATGGCGCTGGGGATATTGGCCCCGCCCCCCGTGATGAATTCCTTCATTTCATCCAGTTTGAAGCCCATCTGCTTGTAATATTTGAGCACCAGCACCAGAAGCATCTCGTCATGGGTATAGACGCGGTAATTGTTGCAGTCGTGGCGCAGGGAGGAGATAAGGCCCTTTTCATCGTAGAAGCGCAGAGCCTTCTTGGAAACATTGCAGATTCGGCTCATTTCCCCGATGGAGTATTGCGTCTTCGTCGGCATGATCTTACCTCATGGCGTTTTGCGGGCGTGGCAGATGGACGAGAATCGCATGATTTCAGGATATCCGCAAGACAGGCAGGCGGGGAAGTTCTGGGGAAAAGGAAGGGTGTTTGATATGTCTAACTCTCGATTCGATTGCAGCTTTTGCGTGGGGAAGAACGTGCTGCCGAGGGGGAAGTACCTTGCCTTTTCGGCACGGAATTTCTATAGATAAGGAAAGGCCTCTGCGATACCGGAGGTGCTGTTTCCCGCTTGGCAAAGGAGAGCGTTATGAACAAGGCCATGACCATCCTGTACAAGGTGCACAATAATCTCTACGTGAACCTTACCAACAAGTGCCCATGCGCGTGTACGTTCTGCGTGCGCCTGAGCATGGATACGGTTTCGTCCATCGACGAGCGCTCCCTCTGGCTGGAACGCGAACCTACGTACGAGGAGATCATTGCCGAATTCGATGCGTACAACGTGGCCGAGTTCGAGGAAGTCGTGTTCTGCGGGTTCGGTGAGCCTACGGAACGGCTCGATGTCCTCATCGCTGTTGCGCGCTATGTGAAGGAGCGTTTCGGCAGTCGCGTCAGGGTCAACACCAACGGCATGGCCGACCTTATCTGGGAGCGGGATACCGCGCCCGACTTTGCCGGTGTGGTCGATACCGTTTCCATAAGCCTGAATTCGCCCGACCCCGTGAAGTATCAGGAGGTGGTGCGCTGCCGCTTCGGCGAGAAGTCCTTCCATGCCATGCTGGCTTTTGCCCGGAACGTGAAGAAGTACGTGCCCGAGGTCGTGCTCACGACGGTGGAAACCGTTCTGAGCCGCGAGGAAGAGGAACGCTGTGCCGAGATATGCCGTGAGATAGGCGTGACGTACAGGATACGGCCTTGGGAATAGGGGAGGCTCGGGCCGTCAGAGAAATGAACTCGGAGTTTCCATAGCAAGGCAGGCGTTTGGCTGAAAAAACGCCTCACAGAGCCTTGAAATGGAGATACCCGCAGGGAAAACGAACCCATTGCGGGAGAACGTACACCAAACTGCCCGTGCCTCGGCATAAGCCGACAGAAAAAGGAAGCGCTGCATATCGGAAGATATCCAGCGCTTTTCTGTGTCCTGTTTCAGCCCTGCTTCTTGGTGCTCTCACTCAGGGAGCCGGGCGTGGTTCCGAACTGCTTCTTGAATGTCGTGATGAAGGACGAAACGGAATGATAGCCGCAGGCGAGGGCCGTGTCGGTAACGCTTTCACCCTGCCGAAGCAGGCGATAGGCGTGGTTCATCTTGGCCCGCTGTTCCCACTGGCCGATGGTCATGCCGGTCTCGCGGAAGAACACGCGGGAAAGCGTCTTTGCCGACATACCGAATTCCCTGCTCCACGCCTCGATGGAGATGGGCTCTTCGATATTTTCAAGGAAGGTATTGGCCAGCTTCTGGAGTTTGCTGTTGCGGGGCAGGGTGAGGCCCGTCATGGCAGGTTCGGTCCGCTGGATGACATCCCACAAAACATGGGCGATGCGCCGATCTTTTTCCGCTCTCATATCAAGGTGCCAGTCGTCGACCACCTTGACCAGCTCCTTCAGGAGCGTGGTGCTGTTGAGTATCTGGCACAACGAGAAGCGTTCATCCCCCTTGAACAGCGATTCGTGGATGAAAATAGTACGATTGGCTGTGGATTCAAGGGTGTAGAAGGTGTGGTTGGTGCGCGGGGGAATCCAGATGCACTGGGATTCGTTGGCAAGGTAATTCAGTTTCGTTGTTTCGATAACCGCACTTCCAGAAAGCAGAACTACAAATTCCGCCCAGAAGGGATGTTCATGCCACGAGGTCCATTCTCCTTCGCTCAGTGTCGTGTTGAAGGGAAAGAGAAAATCCTGCTCGTTGATGAAGTTTTCGTCCCAGTCTCGCGGATTCCAATAGTTCTTGCGCAATTCCTTCATAAACGTGTTGCAGGCTCCAGATAACGGTTAGCGGTGCGGCAAAAGGCGGTGTGTTCAACCGACTCTTCTGATTATTTAATAGGATACTCCGGGCAAAAAGTAAATCAGTTCCGTTTCGCATAGCCTGTTGCAAGGGCGCATAGGAAAGGCCCGGCTCTGAAATCAGAACCGGGCCTTGTTTTAGTGAATCACGTCAGGCTGTTGCTATTCTACCGCAGAGAGCATGTTGGGCAGCCAGAGCACGATCTGGGGGAAGGCCACCATAAGGGCGATGGCGGAAAGGTTCACGGCCACGAAGGGCAGAGCCTTGGCGGAAATGGCTTCCAGCGACTGGTCGGCAATACCCGATGCGATGAACATGTTTTCGCCCATAGGCGGTGTGGAGAAGCCGACGCCGCAGCAGCAGACGAGGATGACACCGAAGTGGATGGGGTCAACACCGTAGGCCATCATAACGGGCAGGAGCACAGGCGTGACCAGCATGATGATAGCCAGGGTTTCCATGAACATGCCGAGGAAGACCAGCAGGAGGACGACCAGCAGCCACACGATGTTCACGTTCTGGGTGAAGGAGAGCACCCATTCGGCGAGTTCGTTGGGGATGCGGTATTCGGTGAGGATACGGCCGAAGCTGTAGGCGGTGAACACGATGATGAGCACTCGACCGGCCAGCCAGGAGGTGTTCTTCAGAGCGGCCATGAACGCCTTGAACTTGAGTTCGCGGTGGACAAAGCAGCCGATGATAAGGGTGTAGAAAATGGCCACGATAGCGGCTTCGGTAGGAGTGAACTTACCGGTGTAGATGCCGCCGAGGATGATGGTGGGGGCCATGATGGACCAGATGCCGTCCTTGATGGACTTGGCCAGGTTGCTGGCAGACCAGGCCATGCCATCACCCTTGCGCTTGCGGTTGATCCAGATGTGCATGGCGCAGAGAGAGGCAGCGATGAGCAGGCCGGGGATAACGCCGCCCATGAACATCTTGGTGATGGACTGCTGGCCGGACACGCCGTAGATAACCATGGGGATGCTGGGCGGGATGATGATGCCCACGCCGCCGGCGGTGGCGGCGGCAGCGGCTGCATAGGCAGGATGGTAGCCGCGGCAGGTCATGGCGGGGATCATCAGCATACCGACGGCAGCGGTGGTGGCGGGGCCGGAACCGGAGATGGCACCGAAGAACACGCAGGCCAGAGCCGTGGTGACGGGCAGGCCGCCGGGCATGGGGCCGATGATGTTTTCAGCGATGTTCACCAGCCTTCTGGACATACCGGAAGCTTCCATAAGGGCACCGGCAAGGATGAAGGAAGGCAGAGCCATCAGGGGGAAGGAAGAAAGGGAGGCTGCGGCCATCTGGATGAGCATGACAGGGTCTTTGCCCACCAGGAAGTAAACGGCGTAGGTCGAGAGACCGAGGGCAACCATGATGGGGCTACCGATAAAGAGCAGCCCAAAGAAAACAGCAAACAGAAGTAAACCGATAGTTGCCGCAGTCATTACTTCTTCTCCTCTTCAGCAGAACATTCCGTGTAGCGACGCACGTCTTCACAGGCAGGATCATCTTCAGGGCAATCCATGAGCGCACGCTTGCTTTCTTCAACGGAGGCCTTGTCGGGGTCGATGATTTCCCACTTCAGGATGTACTTGCAGATATCCACCTGCACCACGCGGATAGCCATGAGCAGGAAGCAGAAGGGGAAGACCATGTAGATGTAGGCCAGGTTCCAGTCGAGGCCGGGAGTGTAGTAGGGGAGTTCCAGCAGTTCGACGATGGACAGGTAGCCGTACCAGGCCATAGCGAGGTTGAAAACGAACCAGAAGGCGTCACCGATGATGAGCAGGGTATTGGCCAGCCACGTGGGCATATAGGAAATATGCAGGGTAACGCGGTTCAGAGCGGAAAGTCTGGTAGCATAACATGCGCCGAACATGATGAACCAGAGGAAGGAGTAACGAGCGACTTCTTCAGACCAGGTCAGCGGCATGCCGAACCAGCGAAGAATGATCTGGATCATGAGGATGGTAACAAAGAAGACCAGCAATATCTGGCAGATATAGCCTTCAAAATGGTCCATAAAAGCTATGAAAGCTTTCTTGAGCATGTGCCCCTCCTTAGGCAGTTCGTGAGCG
The DNA here is from genome assembly GCA_017408905.1 of Mailhella sp. GTDB lineage: Bacteria > Desulfobacterota > Desulfovibrionia > Desulfovibrionales > Desulfovibrionaceae > Mailhella. Next base: position 18,304 of record JAFQTU010000007.1, read on the forward strand.
ATAAACAGCGTAGAGCTATCGGATAGGAGACTGCGGGGATAAAGCAAACTGCCTGGCAGGAAGACAGTATTTCGCCAATAACGAGTTTATGAAAAATTAGACAAGGGGGCGCAAAAAGGAGGAGAAATACAGCGAGAAACTGTATTCCTCCCCCAGATTACACTAGCTTACTTCCATTCAGCCTTGCCGAAGGACTTCAGGTAAGCGTTGATGGCGTCCTTGCCGCCGCAGAAGTCAGCCATTTCGGGCCACACGGTGGAAACAGCAGCTTCCTTCCACTTGGCTTCGTCCTGGAGCTGATCGACAACGAGGCCAGCCTTCACGAGGGCTTCCTTAGCCTTGCCGCCTTCTTCCATCTGGAACTTCAGGACCTGATCCTGAGCGTACTTACCAGCGGCGATCATGATTTCCTGATCTTCCTTGCTCATCTTCTTGAGCACGCGCTGGCTCATGATGAGGGGCTGGAGCTGGTAGGTGTAATGGCATTCGGTCAGGTACTTCTGGTTGGCTTCCATGAACTTCATGGCCTGGATGCCGATGTAGCCGTAGCACTGGCCGTCAACCACGCCCTGCTGGAGAGCGGTGAAGGTTTCGGACCAAGCGATCGGCACAGGGTTGGCGCCGAAGGACTTGTAAGCGGCGATGAGCACGGCGCTCTGAGGCACGCGGAACTTCAGGCCGGCGATGTCAGCCATGGTCTTGATGGGCTTCTTGGAGTTGGTGATCCAGCGGAAGTCGGTGTAGGTCCAGCAAAGAACGCGGAAGCCGCCTTCCTTCATGGCGTAGCCGTTGAGCAGGTCGTGAGAAGCACCGTTGGTGCCCTTCACCACGTCGTCAAGGTTGTCGAAGAGGTAGGGCAGGGTGAGCACGCCGAGCTTCTTCACGAAGGGCACGATGTTGGCGATACCGACGCAGGAAACGTCGAGGGTGCCGCGGCGCACGTTGTGGATGGTTTCAGTTTCGTCGCCGAGCTGGCCGGAGAAGAAGAGCTGAACTTCATACTTGCCGTTGGTCTTTTCTTCAACGTACTTCTTGAAGGAAATACCAGCAACGCCCTGTTCGGAATCGGCGGGGTCACCGATAGCGACCTTGAGGACCTGGGGGGCAGCCTGAGCGGCGGTGCCGAAGGTGGCGGTCAGAGCGAGCATGAGGGCAGAAAGCAGAAGCTTTTTCATAATGTCTCCCGTGCTGAGGTTAGTAGACAGGTCAATCCAAACCATAGGATTGAATTATTCTATAAGAATGTGAGCGAAATATCAAGCTTACTTTTCGAAGTTGGCTTCGAGAAGAGCAAGAATCTGGTCGCGGCTGGCGGCGCGGGGGTTGTTGTTCAGCAGGCGCTTGGCGGCGAAGGCGCGGTCGGCGCAGGCGGGCAGGTCTTCGCGCTTCACGCCGTAGTTGGCGAGGCCGGTCTTGATGTCGAGGTCGGCGAGCAGGGCGCGGAAGGCGGCTTCCACGTCGGCGGCGCGTTCGAGCACGCTCATGGTAGCGGAGCGGTCGCAGCCGCGGAGGATGTCAGCCACGATGGCGTACTTTTCGGGGTTGGCGATGTAGTTGAAGCCAACGCAGAAGGCGCCGACGAAGGACATGGCGAGGCCGTGGGGGATGTGGCATTCCACGGGCAGGGTGGTGCCGATGGCGTGGATGATGCCGTTCTGGGTCTGGCCGAAGCCCATACCGGCGAGGGCGGAGCCGTACAGCATGCCTTCGCGAGCCTTGAGGTTCTTGCCGTTGGCATAGGCCTGACGGATGTTGCCGGCCACGAGCTTCATAGCGGCAAGGTCAAGAGCGTCGGTGAAGGGGGTAGCAGCGATGCCGCAGAAGGATTCCATGGCGTGCACGAAGGCGTCAACGCCGGTCATGGCGGTCACGCGGGGGGGCAGGCCGATGGTGAGTTCGGCGTCGAGGAGAACGACGTCGGCGTACATGAAGTCAGAGACAACACCCTTCTTGCCGCCGTTCTTGGTGTCGGCGAGGACGGAGATGTTGGTGAATTCGCTGCCGGTGCCGGCAGTGGTGGGGATCAGCATGATGGGCATGCAGGCATTGGGAACGAGGTTCATACCGAAGTACTTCTCGATAGGACCTTCGTTGGTCATGAGCACAGCGGCGGCCTTGGTGGTGTCGAGGGGAGAACCACCGCCGATGCCGATGATAACGTCGGCACCGAAAGCCTTGGCGGCGTCGGCGCAAGCCTGGATGGAGTCCATGCTGGGTTCGAGTTCAGCCTTGGCGAAGAGTTCCCATTCCACGCCGCCAGCGGTGAGGGCGTCTTCAAGGGGCTTCTGGACGCCGACCTTGGCGAGGCCGGGGTCGGTCACGATGAAGGCCTTCTTGCCGCCAAGATTCTTCACGACATCGGCAGCCTGCTTGATGGAACCGGCACCATGGATGAAGTGCTTCACAGTATGATGATTGTAAACCATGTGAGTGTACCTCCGGAGTGGAAATAAGGAAAAGGCGGGCCGATTTTCATCGACCCGCCCAGTTAGTGATTAGAGGCCGAACTTCTGTTCGATGGTGCAGAGGGCGGTGTCAATACCGGCCACGAGCTCTTCGATGTCAGACTTGGTGCTGATGAGAGCGGGGCACAGGGTGATGGTATTGTTGAAGCCGCGGAAGGAGCGAGAGGTCTTGCCGATGAGGACGCCAGCGGCCTTGGCAGCGCCGACGACGGCATTGGCCATGGGTTCGGGCAGGGGTTCCTTGGTTTCGCGATCCTTCACGAGTTCGATGCCGGCGAAGAGGCCGCGGCCACGGGCATCGCCGATGATGGCGTGCTTGTCCATGAGGCCCTTGAGGCCGTCGAGGAGGTAGTCGCCCATGGTGACGCAGTTTTCGAGCAGGTTTTCGCGCTCGATGATGGCGATGTTTTCAAGAGCGGCAGCGGGGCCGGCGGTGCAGCCACCGAAGGTGGAGATGTCGCGGAAGAAGTCGTCGGTGTTGTCGGCGAGGAAGTCTTCGAACACCTTTTCGGTGGTGACGGTGCAGGAGATGGCAGCGTAGCCGGAAGCAACGCCCTTGGCCATGGTGACGATGTCGGGCTGGAAGTCCCAGTACTGGTAGCCGAACCACTTACCGGTACGGCCGACGCCGCAGACCACTTCGTCCATCAGCATGAGGATGCCGTACTTGTCGCAGATCTCACGCATGGTTTCATAGTAGCCAGCCGGGGGAACGAGGATGCCGCCGCCAGCGGTCATGGTTTCGCAGCACACGCCGCCGATTTCATCGGGACCGACGTTGAGGATGACTTCTTCAAGCTGCTTGGCCATCTTCACGCCGAGGTCTTCGCACTTGCCGAACTTGGAGCGATAGGTGTCGCAGTCGGGGAAGGAGTAGAAGCCGGGGGTGAAGGGACCGTACTGCATGCGACGTTCGAACTGGCCGCAGGCAGACAGGGTGGTGATGGTGGTACCATGGTAGTCACGATCACGGTAGATGATGCCGGTCTTCTTGCCGTTGTGCTTGGTCTGGCCGATCTGACGGACGATCTTGAAAGCCTTTTCGTTGGCTTCAGAGCCGGAGTTGGACAGATACACACGGTTCATGCCGGGCATCTTGGAGATGAGCTTTTCGGAGAATTCGATGGTGGGGATGTTGCCGATGCCGTTGGCAAAGTAGCACATATCCATCATCTGGGCGGCGACACGGTCAACGATTTCCTTGCGGCCGTAGCCGACGTTCACGGTCCACACGCCACCGGCGACGGCGTCAAGGTAGGTCTTGCCGTTGATATCGGTAACGCGGTTGCCTTCGCCCTTCACATAGATGGCGGGTTCGAAGTTTTTGTGGTTGGTCAGATGGTGCCAGACGTGCTTCTTGTCAAGAGCAACATACTTTTCGACATCGTAGCTCATGGTTCTACTCCTCATAGCATGGTTGTAGAAAATGAAAAAAGGAACAATTCCTTTGACGAATATTATATTTCATATTTTCCCGGGTGTCGCTTTTTCCAAAGAGACGGCCGATATCGAAATTTGGACAATATTTATGCTTCTAACGGACATTTCCGGGGTGGAATCACCAGTCAGGGCCTATGAAATGATTTCAGAGGAACTCCGCTCTTCTGGCACTTTGTGACAGTGGTCACATGGAGTCTTCCGTGGAGGACGGCAACAGGGTGCATGGATTACCGCTTCTTTTGGCCGACGGCTGTGAACGGTATCGTCGGACATCTTCCTTTTGAAGCCCCGTAAACGGGCAAAGAAGAAGGGCACACCTGCCGAAACAGATGTGCCCTTGTGAATGATGCTTAGTCCCGATTAGCGGAGATGGGCAAGCAGCTTGGCGAGGCTGTCGTTAGCGTCGCCGAGGAGCAGGAGCACTTCGTCGCTGGAGTACAGGGGGTTCGGCACGCCAGCGTAACCGGGCTTGTCGTCGAAGTTGCAGATGATGATGTTCTTGGCCTTGTGGATTTCGAGGATAGGCATACCGTAGATGGGAGTGCCTTCAGCGGTGTTGGCGGCGGGGTTCACGACGTCGTTAGCACCGATGACGACCACGAGGTCGGTTTCAGCGAACATGGGGTTGGCCACGTCCATTTCCAGCATGTGTTCGTAGTCCACGTTGGCTTCAGCGAGGAGCACGTTCATGTGGCCGGGCATACGACCGGCAACGGGATGGATGGCGTAGTCAACAGAAGCGCCCTTGGCTTCG
>JAFQTU010000049.1 GCA_017408905.1 Mailhella sp.
AATTTTTCACATCCCCAAACAGAAGGCCGATGCCAGACGGAACGTTGTTCCGGCGGCATCGGCCTTCTGAATTGAGGGGGTGTGGGGGAAATCATTTCCCCCACAAAAATCCCATCTTAGTAAGCGTGGCTGTCGCTGTTGATGGCGTCTTCGGTCACTTTATGGCGGAAGATCCAGAACACCCAGGCCTGGTACAGGATGACCACGGGCACGGCGGCGAGGGTGACGCCGAGCATGATCTTCAGGGTCAGGGGGCTGGAAGCGCCGTTGAAGATGGTAACGCTGTAGGCCGGATCGATGCTGGAGAGGATGATGCCGGGGTACATGCCGAACACGCCGAAGAAGGTCAGGCCGAGGATGAACACGGCGCTGAACACCCAGGCACCGATGGTGCTGCCGTTGATGCTCAGGCGGGTGCCGATGAGGCCGACGACGGCGAGGGTCAGGAAGGACCAGACCACGGGGTGCTGGGAGATACGGGCGTACATATCAGTGTAGTAGGCGCTCAGGCAGATGAAGCCCAGCACGGCGGCGAGGAGCAGGGGCCAGAGGACGCGGGCCGCGGCGTAGGCGCGGTCGTGCATGACGCCTTCGGTCTTGAGCTGCATCCACAGTGCGCCGTGGTAGCAGAACATGAGCACGAAGAGCACGCCGCCTGCAAGGCCGTAGGGGTTCAGCAGCATGAGCAGGTTGCCGTGGTACACGCCGTTCTGGTCGATGGGCAGGCCCATGAACAGGTTGGCGAAGGCCACGCCGAGCAGGAGAGCGGGAGCGAAGCTGCCCACGAAGAGGCCGAGGTCGCACACGTTCTTCCACATGGGGTTCTCGATCTTATTGCGGAATTCGAGGGCCACGGCGCGGAAGATGAGGCAGAACAGCAGGATGAGCAGGGGGGCGTACAGCGCGCTGAACAGCACGGCGTAGGCGTTGGGGAAGGCCGCGAAGGTCACGCCGCCAGCGGTGATGAGCCACACTTCGTTGCCGTCCCAGAACGGGCCTTGGGCATTGAAGATGATGCGGCGTTCCATGTCGGTCCTGGCAACGGCGGGCATCAGCGTGCCCATGCCGAGGTCGAAGCCGTCAAGGATGAAATAGACGGCCCAGAGCAGCGTCCAGAGGAAGAACCAGATAGTTTCCATAGATTACGCCTCCTCAGCGGTGTTGGCGGGTTCAGGGCCCTTGCGGGCGAACTTGCGCAGCAGCCAGATATCGGCAATGCCCAGCACGGTGTAAATGGCGAGGAAGGCAAGGAAGGACACGAGCACGGACTGTGCGGGAACAGGGGAAACAGCGTCGGACGTGCGCATGAGATTGTACACGATCCAGGGCTGGCGGCCCACTTCGGCCACGGTCCAGCCGGCCATGATGACCACGTAGGGCACGGGGATCATCCACGGCAGTATCTTGGCAAGGTACTTGTCGCCGCCAAGGTCATTGCGGCGCCACACGGCCCAGGCCGCCATGAAGATGAACAGGCCGCCGAAGGCCACCATGAAGCGGAAGGACAGGAAGGTGGGCAGGACGGGCGGGATGTCTTCCTTCGGGAAGTCGGAAAGGCCCTTCACTTCGGCATTGGCGTCGCCGAAGGCGATCCAGCTCATAAGGCTGGGGATGGGCAGGGCTTCAACGGCGTTCTTGCCGTTTTCCTGATCAGGCCACACGAAGACGTACATGGGGGCGTTCTTCTGGGTGGTCCAGTGGGATTCCATAGCGGCCATCTTGGCGGGCTGGAGCTTGGCCACGTTCATGCCCTGATGGTGGCCGGCGGCGGCCACGGCAAGGGCCATGATGAGGGTGAAGGGAGCCGCGATCTTCACGGCCTTGGTGAACAGGGAAACTTCGTTCTTGCGGGCGAGGTGCCATGCGGCCACGCCGAGGACGAAGAAGCCGCCGAGCATCCAGGCAGAGGAAACGGTATGGAAGTATTCGCCCCATGCGTAGGGGTTGGTGAGCACGGCGAAGAAGTCGTCGAGCTCGGCGCGGCCGTTACGCATGACATAGCCCACCGGGTTCTGCATGAAGCCGTTGGCAAGGATGATCCACAGCGCGGAGATGTTGCCTGCAAGGGCCACCATCCAGATGGCGAAGCAGTGCACCTTCTTGCTCACGCGTTCCCAGCCGAAGGCCCAGACCGCGATGAACGTGGATTCGAGGAAGAAGGCGACCGTGGCTTCGATGGCGAGCAGAGAGCCGAAGATGTCGCCTACGAAGGCGGAATAGCGCGACCAGTTCGTGCCGAACTGGAATTCCAGCGTGATGCCGGTCACGACGCCGAGGACGAAGTTGATGAGGAAGAGTTTTCCCCAGAATTTGACCATGCGCTTGTAGTCTTCGTTGCCCGTGCGGACATACATCGTCTCCATGATGGCCAGCAGGACCGAAAGGCCCAGCGTGAGCGGCACGAAGATGAAGTGGAAGAAGACGGTCATGGCAAACTGAAGGCGGGAAAGGAGTATCAGGTCCATAGTTTGCTCCTTTGAGATTCATCAGGCCTGCGGGCGGGGCTGGCGCGCAGACGGCTGGACCGAAAGCCCAGCTACGAACAGGGTATATGCTCCGCTCGGGCTGGTCAATCGGTCACAGGCTTAAAAACGGATTACTGCGCGCATTTTTCCTTCAGAGCGCGGGCTACGGCCACGCCGAGGGCGCGGGCATTGGCCAGATCCTCTTCCTGCGGGTTGAAATAGCACTTCACAGGATCGGCCACCACTTCCACCTTCATGTCGGCAAGGGCTTCGGTGAGCATCTTGGGGGATTCGCCGGACCAGCCGTAGCAGCCGAAGGCCGCGCCCACGAGGTTCTGCGGACGCAGGCCCTTGATGTGGGCGATGCAGCCGACCATGTTCACCATGGGCATGTTATTGCGGGTGGGGGAACCGAGGATGAGCGCACCGGCATCGGCGAGGGCGGTGGTCACTTCGCTGGGATGCGTGTTCTGCAGGTTGTACATCACGAAGGGCACGTCTTCGTCGGCAAGGCCGTCGGCCACGGCTTCAGCCAGCTTGGAAGTGCCGCCCCACATGCTGTCGTAGGCGATGACGGCGCTGCACACGGGCTTCTGCTCGGCCAGTTCCTTGTAGGTGTTGATGATGAAGGCAACGTCTTCGGGGGTGCGGAAGATGAGGCCGTGGTCGGGGGCGATGACGTCGATCTGCAGGCCCATGTCGGCAACGCGCTTCAGGGTCTTGAGCACCTGGGGGGAGTAGGGCAGGACGATGTTGTAGTAGTAGCCCTTGGTGGCGTTGAGAATGGTCTTGTGGTCGGTCTCGTCGGCAAAGCGGAAGGAGCTGGCGATGTTCTGGCCGAAGGCGTCGTTGCTGATGAGCACCTTGTCTTCTTCAAGGTAGGAGACCATGCTGTCGGGCCAGTGCAGCATACGGGTTTCGAGGAAGGTGATGTTGCGCTTGCCGATATTGATGCGGTCGCCGTCTTTCACCACTTCGATAGGCCAGCCGGTGGTGTCGTAAATATTGGTCATGGACTTGTAGCCCATGGGGGAGCAGAAGATCTTTTCGGGCTTGCAGAGCTTCACCATGCGGGGCAGGGCGCCGGAATGGTCCTGCTCGAGGTGGTTGCACACGATGTAGTCGATCTTCTCGGGCTCGATGATCTCGGAGATGTGCTTCACCAGCGTGCCGAATTCATGCACGTTCACGGTGTCGAAAAGCACGTTCTTCTCGTCGCAGACGAGGTAGGCGTTGTAGGTGCTGCCTTCGGGGGAACGGCTGTAGTGGTGGAAGTTGCGGATGTCGAAGTCGACGGCGCCGACCCAGTAGATATCTTTCTTCAGTTCAACAGGCTTCATGATTCTCTCGTGCGGTCATGGAAAAGATAAATGAAGAACGGCGAGAGCCTGAAGGGAGACTCCCGCCGTTCATGGTCAACGATTATTCAGCCTCGAATTCGTCCTTGCTGGCGCCGCAGACGGGGCAGACGAAATCTTCGGGAAGGTCTTCAAAAGCGGTGCCGGGGGCGATGCCGTTATCGGGGTCGCCAACGGAAGGATCATATTCCCAGCCACAGACATTGCATACGTACTTGCTCATAATCATCTCCTGATGCTGTTACGCATGGGTGCGGCCCATGCTTATGTGTTTTATCCTGTCGCGTTCCTCCGCCTGCTTGGCGTCGTTGAAGAGGTCAAGCGTGCCGACCAGATAGCCGGTGATGCGGCGGATGCGTTCGAACCTGACTCCGGCCCCGGTCAAGACTTCGCCGGAACGGACTTCGGGAGCTGTCTTGCAGTGTAGCATGGGGCCTCCTGCTCAGTCTAGCCGAGCTTCTTGAACATTTTCTTGCCAGCGCCGCAGACGGGGCAGTGCCAGTCGTCGGGCAGGTCGGCGAAGGAAGTACCGGCGGGGGTCTTGCTCTTGCGGTCGCCCTTGTCGGGGCGGTAGATGTAGCCGCAGTTGCTCACCTGGCACTGGTACATGGCCTTGGGGTCGTCGTCAACGGGGGCTGCGGCGGGAGCTTCGGCTTCTTCAGAAGCTTCGAAGACTTCCTTGCCGGCGCCGCAGACGGGGCAGACATAATCATCGGGGAGAGCGTCGAAGGCTTCGGGGCCGTCGTATTCCCAGCCGCAGACTCCGCAGGTGTGCTTTTTCATTAGAGTTCCGCCTTCCAGAGACCGTGGAGGTTGCAGTATTCGCGGGCAACGACCTTGTCGGAGCTGGAGCAGACGCAGAATTCAGCAACAGGCTCGTCGCCGGGCTTGAGGAACTTTCTGTAGGACACGCCGTCCACGACGAGCTCGATCCATTCGATCCAGTGGGCGTCGGTCATGGCATGGGGGTCGGAACCGACCTTGACGCGGTAGCCGTTTTCGGTCTTTTCGATAACGGGGACGTGCTTTTCCTTAGCGCCGTCGGTCTGGCCTTCGCGCATGAGCTTCATGGGTTCGCCGCAGCAGATGAGGGGGGCGGCACCGCCGGTGAGGACTTCGACGACATTACCGCAGTGGGTGCATTTGTAAACTTCGTGCTTGGAAGGCATGGTATATCTCCTGGTGTTGAGGTGTTGCGTTCGGACGAGCATCTCTGCTTCGTTGAGCTAACAATAATCATTCCTGATAAAATGTCAAGCTCTTTTTTCCGATTTTCCCTCATCCGAGTAGGAAAAAGAGGAAATGCAGGATGAAATTCGACCATAGCACAGAAAAAATTTATGTCATCCCCCGGGAAAAGCCATGATTTCCGACTGGATAAATCACGCCTTCTGTGATATTCTGCCTTCCGCAAAATTTCCTGTTCCTCCTTTTCCTCTGGCCCGTGCCGGAAAAGGGGGCAGACAGTCCGAACTGCCATGAAAGAATATCGCGATTACTATTTCCTCAAGGCCAAGCAGGAGAACTATCCTGCCCGCTCCGTGTATAAGCTCAAGGAGATGGACAAGGCCTTCCGTCTGTTCAAGCACGGCATGAAAGTGCTCGACCTCGGTGCCGCCCCCGGCTCGTGGACGCTGTACGCCGCCGAGCGCGTTGGGGAAAAGGGCCTTGTCATCGGTGCTGACCTTCAGACGACCGAGACCACCTTCCCCCCGAACGTGACCTTCCTTCAGGAAAACGTGTTCGAACGTACGCCGGAATTCGAGGCCCTTCTTGAAAAGACCGGCCCCTTCGACATGGTGATAAGCGATATGGCGCCCCGTACCACCGGGACGAAGTTCACCGATCAGGCGCGCTCCCTTGAGCTGTGCCTCGAAGCCATGTACGTTGCCGACCGCTATCTGAAGCCGGGCGGCGCGTTCATCGCCAAGATCTTCATGGGGCCGGACTTTCAGGATCTGGTGAAGCCGCTCCGGGCGCGCTATACCACCGTCAAGACGTTCAAACCCAAGAGCTCCCGCGCCGAAAGCAAGGAAATCTTCGAAGTGGCGATGGGCTTCAAGGGTCCCGTTCAGGAATAAACAACATTTCCGCTTGGAGGATATATGTCGGGACATAACAAATGGGCAAACATCAGACTCCGCAAGGGCGCTCAGGACGCCAAGCGCGGCAAGGCCTTCACCAAGGCCGCTAAGGAAATCATCATCGCCGCCAAGGCTGGCGGTGATCCGGCCGGCAATGCCCGCCTGCGTTCCGCCATCGCGGCCGCCAAGGCCGTGAACCTGCCCAAGGACAAGATCGAAGCCGCCATCCGCAAGGGTACCGGTCAGGACGCCGGCGGCGAACTCTTCGAAATCTCCTACGAAGGCTACGGTGCCGGCGGCGTCGCCATCATCGTGGAAACCGCTACCGACAACAAGAACCGCACCGTTGCCGAAGTGCGCCACGCCTTCACCAAGTACGGCGGCGCCATGGGCGAAAGCGGCTCCGTGTCCTTCCAGTTCGACCGCATGGGCGTCATCACCCTCGATAAGGAAAAGTATGCCGACGAGGAAACCGTGATGAACATGGTGCTTGAAGCCGGTGCCGAAGACGTGCAGGACGAAGGCGACGTGTGGGAAGTGCGCACCGCTATGGGCGACTTCAACACCGTGCGTGAAGCCCTTGAAGCCGAAGGCGTGGAAATGATGGAAGCCCAGCTCGCCATGGTTCCCCGTATGCTGAACCCCATCGACGCCGAAACCGCCAAGAAGCTCGTGCGCCTCACTGACGCCCTCGAAGACCTCGACGACGTGCAGAACGTGTTCACCAACGCCGACTTCCCCGAAGATTTCGACCCCGAAGCTTAAGTTTGACAGCGGCCCCTGAAAAGGATATAACGCCGCCCATAGGCCAGTAGCTCCAACGGCAGAGCGGCGGTCTCCAAAACCGCATGTTGGGGGTTCGAATCCCTCCTGGCCTGCCACAGAACGCAAAAGAGGAACGAGTGATCGTTCCTCTTTTGCGTTTAAGCACATGGCATCAAGCCTGCGAGATGGCGGGAAGCGTGAGACCGAAACAGTAAACCACCGGCTATTTCGGTGAAATCAAAGAAGTTATACATAAAAACACCTTTTCAAAAGAACGGAGTTGTTCAAGCTTCTGTCCGCAATCGAAAAGGTGTTTTTTATGGCAAAAGAACAAATTTTGGCACATACGAAGTGGCTATCTAAGTGCCATATTGTCTTTGCTCCGAAGTTTAGGAGAAAAGCTATTTATGAGCAAAACCTTGAAGAAGTCGGGGAGATTTTACGATGGTAATGCAGTTTCAAAGGGAGATTGTTGAGGGATATATAATGGCAGATTATGACCTATCGTACTGATACCACTGCAAGTATGCGGTGTGTAAGAGCTCCTTTGTTCGCGCCTGAAGTACGAGTTTGGCAATCGGCATTTCGGGAGCGCAGGGTATTGGGTCAGCACAGCAGGGATGAACGAAGCGACCTTCCGCAAGCACATTCGAGAGCATGAACCTACGGGTCAAATGTACGATAGGATAACGAGCAGGGAATACACGGACCTGTTCCTTCCGAAGCAGGGGGAGCTCCTTCAGGAGTCGCTACGAGTGAAAAGGCATGGGGGCTTGAACCTCAGAAAAAGGGAAAGATGCCGACGTGATGAGTTCAAGTCGGCGCCTTTAGACGCGAGTGAGTAACAAGCCCTTATAGGGCGGAGCAAACCACCCGTTTTACGGGGGCTGTTTACCCGTTTTTCGGTTCCTCCAGCACTCACGCCTTCAGCCGCATGAACAGTCGTTCGGGCAGATGTTTGACCACAAGCATGATGACGCGCCAGTACCAGGGGCTGTATAGGGTGCGGCGTCCTTTTCTGACGGCATTGGCGATGTCGCGGGCTACGGTTTCCGGTGAGGCAATGAGGTATGGCGGCAGGTCGCGGCCTTCGAGCATGGGGCTGGCGACCAGTCCCGGTTTGACGGTGAGCACCTGTACGCCGCTTGGCGCAAGTCTTGCGCGGAGCCCGGAAAGGAAGGCGGTGAATCCGGCCTTGGCACTTCCGTAGAGGTAATTGGAGCCGCGCCCCCTGTCTCCTGCGACCGAGCTGATGCCGATGATGAGGCCGCGCTGTCTCTGCTCGAAGGTGTCGGCCGCCATGGACAGCAGAGGCACAAGGCCGGTGAAGTTCACACGCAGTATCCTGTCCGCCGCGGCGTTGTCGTGGCGGGCGGCTATCTGATCTCCCAGAATGCCCACGGCGCAGAGCACGGCATCGGTTCTGTCCTTGACGGAATCCCAGAGCGCCGCGTGTGTGGAGCTGGCCAGAGCGTCGAATTCCATGCAGTCCACGGCGCGTCCGGTTTTGTCATGGAGTTCCTGCGCAAGGGCTTGCAGGACATCCATACGCCTTCCCGCGAGGCAGAGATCCCAGCCTTCCTGTGCAAAGCGCAAAGCGCAGGCGCGGGCTATTTCAGACGTGGCACCGAGTATGAGCATGAGCGGCATGGGAACTCCGGTAAGCTTGTGCGTGGTGCATTCAAGATATACTGAGGCCTCAAAGCTCGCAAGCTTCACGGCTCAGAGCAAATGCTGCCACGGCGTTGCAACGAAAACACCCCCGCAGTCACGAGGACGGCGGGGGTGCTATGCGTAAAAGCGGGGGGGGAGTTACATGGCCTTGTCCACGGAGTCGAATTCGTCTTCGATTTCCTTGGAGGGGGCTTCGGTCATCAGGCTCACCACCACGATAGCGATGGAAGCGGCGATGAAGGCGGGCAGCAGTTCATACATATTCCACACGCCGCCCATAGGACGAACGAGGTACTTCCAGATGAAGACCACGCCGCCGCCGACGATCATACCGGCCAGAGCGCCCTGGAAATTACAGCGGCGCCAGAACAGGGAGAAGAGCATCACGGGGCCGAAGGCGGCACCGAAACCGGCCCAGGCGAAGGAGACGATGCGGAAGATGGAGCTGTTCGGGTCGAGGGCGAGGATGAAGCCGAGCACGGAAATGGCAAGCACGGTAACGCGGGCCCACAGCACGGTGGTCTTGTCGTTCATCTTCACGCCGAGCACGCCCTTGATGAAGTTTTCGGACACGCTGGAGGCGGCGGCGAGGAGCTGGCCGGAAGCCGTGGACATGACGGAAGCAAGGATACCGGCAAGCACGACACCGGCGATGAAGGCCGGGATGATGCCGTAGGTGCTGAGGAGATTGCTGATGCGGATGATGATGGTTTCGGCGGCGGAACCGCTGGTGTAGCCTTCGATAGCACCGGCCTGGATCATGGCGTAGCCCACGATGCCGATGAGCATGGCGCAGCTCATGGCGATGACGACCCAGGTGGAGCCGATGCGGCGGGCGAGGGCGATTTCGTTTTCGTCACGGATGGCCATGAAGCGGAGCAGAATGTGGGGCATGCCGAAGTAGCCAAGGCCCCAGGCGAGGGTGGAAGCGATGGTCAGGAAGTCGTAGGGGACGACCTTCTTGCTGGCGATATCCGTCGTGGTAGTCAGGCTGATGTAGCCGTCGAAGCTGGCGGCGGCCTTCACGGCGTCCCAGCCACCGGCCATTTCGATGCCGAAGAGCACGATGACCACAAGGGCGATGGACATGATGATCGACTGAACAAGGTCGGTCATGGAAGCGGCGAGGAAGCCGCCAAGGATGGTGTAGCCGGCGATAACGGCACCGCCGATGAGCATGCCGTACATGTAGTCCATGCCGCAGAGCGTGGAGAAGAGCTTGCCGCAGGAAGCGAAGCCGGCCGCCGTGTAGGGGATGAAGAATATCACGATGACAAGGGCGGAAATAGCCATGAGCAGGCTGCTCTTGTCGTGGAAGCGATGGGCGAAGAAATCCGGAATGGTGATGGCGTGGATCTTTTCGCTGTACACGCGCAGGCGCTTGGCCACGATGAGCCAGTTGAGGTACGTGCCCACGGCAAGGCCGATGATGGTCCACGAGGCTTCAGCCGTGCCGCAGAACAGGGCAAGGCCGGGAATGCCCATGAGCAGCCATGCCGACATATCGGAAGCTTCGGCGCTCATGGCGGTGATGATGGGTCCCATCTTACGGTCGCCAAGGTAGTATTCGCTGGCGTTGTTGTTGGCCCTGGTGCAGGAAATGCCGATGTACATCATCAGCAGAAGATACGCGGCAATAGCGGCGTAAACGAAGATCTGATTTTCGCCCATGACAGTTCTCGAATGAGGATGTGGAAGGGAAGCGGCGGAACGCCGGAGAAACCTGCGCGAGGCAGGCAGGACAGGGCCGGAGCGGAAACTACGCCATAGGTCGCCATGGCGGGATCAGACCACCCGCGGCTGACAGTGTTGCGTGTGAAGTTTTCATATCCGGGCCTTCTGGGAAAGATTTTCGGCGTTGGAAGCCGATGGAAGGAATAATAGGCATATTTTTAAAAAAAGAAAATCAAAATTTCAAGGTTGTTCCAAAAGGGTTCTGGAAAAACGGAAAAAGGCCGCGCGAAGGCGGCCATGATGGAAATTTTGTAAGAAGAAAAAGCGGGTTATCGAAACGTAGCTCTTTTACAATTTTGTCAACATCCGGCCTTTTCGTTCGTTCCCCGTTCGATGCAGGCAAAGGCGTTGTGGCCGTGTATGGATTCCTCGCTTTCCACTTCCACGCTGAACCAGGTGACGGAGGGGTGCGCTTCGAGCTTGGCGGCCACGTTGCGCACCACGTCTTCCACGAAAAGGGCATTGTCGTAGGCCTGCTCGGTGACGAATTTTTCGTCTGGGCGCTTGAGGAGCGCGTAAATGGGGGCGGAGCCGGAGGATTCGGCAATGTCGATAAAGCCTTCCAGCCATTCGAAGCGGTTCATGCGCAGGGCAAGGCGCACCGTGGCGCGCTGGCCATGCGCTCCGGCGCGGCTGATGGCCTTGGAGCAGGGGCAGACGGTGGTCACGGGCACGTCCAGTTCAAGCAGGAAGTGCGGCCCTTCCTGACCGGCCTCGAGCTCGCCGGTAAGGCGGCAGGTGTAGCGCACGGGCGCGGCGTGGCCCGTGACAGGGGCCTTGCGGATGCGGAAATAGGGGAAGCTGAAGCGCGCATAGGCGCGGCGGGCATGAAGGCGTTCCAGAACATCGGAGAGCAGGCGCTTCATGGAAGCGTAGTCCAGCTCTTCGCCGCTCACTTCGCGCCAGTTTTCCAGCGCTTCCACAAAGCGGCTCATGTGCGTGCCCTTGAACTCGGCGGGCAAGTCCACGCCCATGTCCACGGAAGCTACCGTGTGCTGACGCCCGGCTTCGCGGTCTTTCACCACCAGCGGAAGCTCCACGCGCTTCACGCCCACGCGGTCAATGTCCAGCGCCACACTCGACGGACTGCTCTGCACATCCTGTAACACAGCTTCTTCCATAACCTGCTCCAGAAAAATTTCCTGCCCCATCCATACACTA
>JAFQTU010000050.1 GCA_017408905.1 Mailhella sp.
GAACCGTCAGACAGGGGGAACCAGTCCACGCGGCCGTTGGGAGTGGCGGAAACCACCTTACCGAAGGGCACGTGAGAGGTGAAGGGCACGTAGCGAACGTCGTTGTTCATGCCCAGTTCCTTGTTGTACTTACGGGTGAACAGCACGCACATCAGGTCGAGTTCCTTGCCGATGACGTCGACGTAAGGATCGTCGTTGCCGTAGCAGGGGCAGCTCTTGACCATCTGCTGGATGGCTTCGTAGCCGACCCAGTTGGCGTCGATGGCTTCCATGAGTTCAGCCATGGTGATGCGCTTTTCTTCGAACACGAGCTTCTTCACAGCGGCGAGGGAGTCGATCACGGTGCCGAGGCCCATGAATTCGTAGTAGCCGAATTCAGCGCCTTCGGGGATGTGTTCGGAGTGCAGGTCCATGTTGTGCTTCATGCAGAGGTCGTGCATGGCAGAGAGCATGGGAGCAGCGAAGTGGCGAGGACGGGTCTTGTTCACGATCAGCTGCTGGGTGAAGCAGGCGCGCAGGAAGAGCTGATGCTGCTGCTTGTACAGATCGAAGAATTCTTCCCAGGTCTGGCAGGTACGGGGATCAGCAGTGGGGATACCGAGCTGTTCGTCGCCGTACTTCTTCATCTTGCCCTGACGGAGAGCCATTTCGAGAGCGGCACAGAAGTTCACGTAGCAGCCACCGGAGGTGTAGGTGTCGCGGTTGGGCATACGGGTTTCGGTGCAGCCGGACACGGCGTAGTCCAGAGCTTCTTCGAAGGTGCCGCCCTTAGAAGCGTACAGAGGCACAACTTCTTCGTCGTTGCAGAGCTTGGGGAAGCCGGAGCCGTACTTGATGGTTTCGGCCACGTCGTACAGGAATTCGTCGGGAGACAGAGCGTGCACGCGGGCAGCGAGGTCGGGGTAGTGGAGGGGGAACTCACGCTTGGAGCGGAGGAACAGGTGGGACAGCTCGTTGGTGGCGTCCACGCCGTCGCGGGTCTGGCCGCCGACGGTCACAGCTTCCCAGTGAGAGTAGCCTTCGTTGAAGGCGCCGCCCTGGGGAGAGATGAACATGTCGATGAATTCGGCCATGCCGACGAACATGCATTCCAGAAGTTCCATGGCGCTTTCTTCGGTGATGATACCGGCTTCCATGTCCTTCTTGTAGTAGGGGTAGAAGTACTGGTCCATACGGCCGTTGGAAACGGTGGTACCGGTCTTCTGCTCGATACGGGAGAACATCTGGGTGAACCACTGGGACTGCACGGCTTCCTGGAAGGTTTCGGCGGGGTAGGCAGGAACCTTGTAGGCGATTTCAGCCATCTTTTCGAGCTCGGCCTTGCGGACGGGATCGGTGCATTCAGCGGCAGCGGCCTTGGCGGCGTCGGCATAGCGATGGGCCCAGAGGACGATAGCGTCGCAGACGATCACGATAGCGTCGAGGAAGGGACGCTTTTCAACGTTGTCGAGGGGGCTGTCGATGTCGAGAGCGGCGATCTTTTCAAGAGCTTCGCGCTTGATGTCGAGGAAGCCGCGCTTGATGACCTTCTCGAAGTCCGGCACCCACTGGATGGAGGAGCGGAAGGAGGAGGTTTCGTTCACCACGAAGCGGGAGATGAGGCCGCCGTCGTCAACGTAGGTGAGCTTGTGCACCCATTCAGGGAGGGAGTTGTTCAGATCTTCATGGTAGGTCTTGCCCTTCCAGTAGGGGGCGATTTCTTCCATAACGATCTTGGCGTCTTCGGCAGTGATCTTAGCGGGGGACTGCTCACGGGTGGGCAGGTCGCGCACAGCGATGTCGAGGAAGTCGCCGTCGAGTTCGGGGTAGAGGATACCGTAGCGGCCGTCCTTGGCGGAAGCGCGGCCGAGGAGGAGCTGACCGTCCTGAACGATCACGGAGATGTTCTGGGCGATGTTCATGAGGGCCTTGGCCCAGCGGAGAACGAGGGGCTGGCCTTCGGTTTCCTTCATGGACTGGGTGAAGTACAGGGCGCGCTCAACGTCGATGTAAGGAGTCTGACCATCGAACTTGGTGATCAGTTCCATCACGCGACGATGGGAGTCATAGTACATGTCTTTTTTGCCCTGCTGGCGGTCGAAGATGCGCTGTTCCTGCGGGCAATGGCATTCACAGGCTTCGGGATTGAGCATTTCAATTGCACTCATGGGATCAATTCTCCTTCAAAAGGTTGATATGCGTTTTCCGTGAGAGGGTGGACTTTGGCCCTTGCTTCGGCAGGAGCCCGAATCTCGCGGACCCACGGCTTACACTGAAACCTGCTTCTTATAAAGCAAGAAGCGTGCCAAAACAAAAAATGCCAGAGATTTCACAAAGATGTGCTTTCTCCATACGCCAGACCCGTCTCTTTCGAGAGCGTATGCTTTTTCGAGTGAAAACAAGAGCTTATCACTCTCCAGCCCTCATGTGCATTTCTGCATATTGTGCAGAACGGCATATGCGCTGTCATGTGCACATCGACACACCCGACTGCCGATTCCTCAGCAATCACGTATAACTTATACCACACTGGCCTTTGAGGCAAGATTGTTCCCCCAACTCCGATGAAAAACTTTTCCTTCAGAGGGGGCGGAACCGCCCTTGGAACAGGCTTCTTTGCCTGCGGAACTACTCGCTTGTTCCAGAAGGCACGTGACGTTTCCTTTGTAAAGTCAGCACGTTGCTTTTCTGCTTCCTGCAAGGCGCTTCTTCCGGTGCGGCGCGGGCAGTGTTCTCTAAAATATTTTCCTGTTTTTTCCCTGCCGTTTGCGCGCGACTTCTTTAATATTTTTCCCGCCCGAAGAAGGCGATTTTCAACCCTCTGCTTTCACTGTTCTTTTTTGCACAGGTTCATCCACCTGCCCTTAAGCGAGCTTGTGAAGACCCCCTTGCCCCTTCTCATTCCCTTGCAATTTTGGGCACTTTGCTGATAAAGTCCGGGGAGACAGTTCTTCTGCTGAATACACCCAGATTTCTGGAGGTTTTATCTATGTCCCTCAATATCCTTGTTATCGGCGGCGTGGCCCTCGGCCCCAAAGCCGCCGCTCGCGCCAAGCGCCTCCTTCCCGATGCCAACATCACCCTGATCGACCAGGGCACGTACATCTCCTACGGCGGCTGCGGCATCCCCTACTTCGTGGGCGGCGACGTGGCCGACATGAACGGCCTGCGCACCACCGTGGCCGGTGTTGTGCGCGATGAAGCCTTCTTCGACGAGCTCAAGGGCGTGAAGGCCATCTGCCACACCCGCGCCCTTTCCATCGACCGCAAGGCCAAGGCCGTGCTCGTGGAAAACGTGAAGACCGGCGAACAGAGCCAGATGCCTTACGACAAGCTGGTCATCGCCACCGGCTCCAGCCCCCGCATCCCTCCCATCCCCGGCACTGACCTGAAGAACGTCACCTCCGTCACCTGCCTCGAGGCCGCCAAGGCCATTCAGGAACAGTGCGCCGCCCGCCAGATCAGCCATGCCGTCATCATCGGCGCCGGCTTCATCGGCCTCGAAATGGCCGTGGCCCTTGCCGATATGTGGGGCATCGAAGTCACGGTCATCGAAATGCTGGACCATGTCCTTCCCGCCCAGCTCTGCAGCAACTTCGCCCAGATGGCCAAGAAGGACCTCGAAGAACTCGGCGTCCATGTGCTCTGCGGCGAATCCGTCAAGGAACTCAAGGGCGACGAGAACGGGGCCGTGTGCCAGGTGGTCACCAATAAGCGCGTCATCGACGCCGACCAGGTCATCTTCTCCATCGGCGTCACCCCCAACGACAAGATCGCCCGCGACGCCGGTCTGCTCTGCCACCCCCGCGGCGGCATCATGGTGAACAGCCATATGCAGACCTCCGATCCCGACATCTACGCCGGCGGCGACGTGGTCGTGATGCGCAACCTCATCTCCGGCGACTTCTCCTTCCTGCCCCTCGGCTCCATGGCCAACCGTCAGGGCCGCGTCATCGGCACGAACCTCGGCGGCGGTCAGGCCACCTTCGAAGGCGTGGTCGGCTCCTGGTGCGTCAAGCTGAACGAAATGTACGCTTCCGGCTCCGGCCTCACCCTGCATCAGGCCAAGGCCGCCGGTTTCGATGCCATCGAAGTCAGCGTGGAAGGCGCCGACAAGGCCCACTTCTACCCCGGCCACACCAACACCAGCATCAACCTCGTGGTGGATAAAAAGACCCGCCGCGTGCTCGGCGTACAGGGCATGAGCACCGACGGTTCCTCCGTCAAGGCCCGTACCGACGCCGTGGCCGCCCTGCTCCAGAGCAGCAAGCCCACGCTCAACGAGGTCTCCAACCTTGAAGTCTGCTACGCCCCGCCCTTCGCCGGCGCTATGGATATCATCAACGCCGCCGCCAACGTGGCCGACAACGTGGTCAGCGGCCTTCACGACGCCATCTCCCCCGATGACTTCGTGAAGCTCTGGGACGAACGCGCCGACAACAACTACTTCTTCATCGACTTCCGCCCCGCCAAGGCGGGCAAGCCCATCGAAGAACGCCACCCCGGCGAATACCTCTCCCTGCCGCTCGAGGAATTCAACGAGCGCAAGGGCGAGATCCCCACGGATCGCCCCGTGGCCGTGGTGTGCAACACCGGCACCCGCGCCTTCGAAGCTCAGGTCAAGATGCGCAGCCTGGGCATCGATTCCGTGAACTCCGCCGGCGGCTTCATCGCCCTGCGCAAGCGCGGCGACGACAGCAAGTTCTAATCTGTACCCCGGGGGGAGCGCGGCTCCCCCTTCCTTTCCCCAGAACCCCGCGCTTTCCCGGTGCGGGATTCTGTCGTTATTCCTGAGGTACGGCCTGCCATGCCTGCGCCAGCCTCGGCATACCCTGGAGAATACCCATGCCCCTCAACATCCTCATCATCGGCGGCGTTGCCCTCGGCACAAAAGCCGCCACCCGCGCCAGACGTATCCTGCCCGACGCCGAGATCACGCTTATCGATCAGGGGACGTATATTTCCTACGGCGGCTGCGGCATCCCCTATTTCGTGGGCGGTGAAGTGCCCAATGTGCGCGGCCTGCGCACCACCGGGGCCAACGTCATCCGCGACGAGGCCTTCTTCGACGAGCTCAAGGGCGTGAAGGCCATCTGCCACACCCGCGCCCTCTCCATCGACCGCAAGGCCAAGACCGTGCTCGTGGAAAACGTGAAGACCGGCGAACAGAGCACCATGTCCTACGATAAGCTGGTCATCGCCACCGGCGCACGCCCCATCATCCCGGCCATCCCCGGCACCGACCTGAAGAACGTCACCGCCATCAACGGCCTTGAGCCCGCTATGGCCATCGAAGAACAGTGCGCGGCCCGCCAGATCAAGAGTGCCGTCATCCTCGGCACCGGCTTCATCGGCCTTGAAATGGGCGTGGCCCTTGCCAAGCGCGGCATCAAGGTCACGGTCATCGGCAACCTGTCCCGCTTCTGCCGCCCCTTCGCCAAGATGGCCCGCAAGGATCTCGAAGACTTCGGCATCACCGTGGTCAGCGGCGAAAAGGTGCAGGAACTCAAGGGCAGGGACGGCGCTGTCTGTCAGGTCGTCACCGACAAGCAGGCTATCGACGCCGACCAGGTCATCATTTCCGTGGGCGTGAAGCCCAATGACCAGCTTGCCGCCGACGCCGGCCTGCTCTGCCACCCCCGCGGCGGCATCATGGTGAACAGCCACATGCAGACCTCCGACCCCGACATCTACGCCGGTGGCGACGTGGTCGTGGTGCGCAACCTCATCTCCGGCGATTTCATCTATCTGCCCCTCGGCTCTATGGCCAACCGTCAGGGCCGCGTCATCGGCTGCAACCTCGGCGGCCAGCAGTCCGTTTTCGAAGGCGCTGTAGGCTCCTGGTGCGTGAAGATGAACAAGATGTACGCCTCCGGCGCAGGCCTCACCGTCCAGCAGGCCAAGGCCGCCGGATTCGACGCCGTGGAAGTCACTATGGAAGGCGTGGACAAGGCCCACTTCTACCCCGATCACGGCGTGGCCAGCATCTGCCTCGTGGTGGACAGGCAGACCCGCCGCGTGCTCGGCATTCAGGGCATGAGCACCGACGGTTCTTCCATCAAGGCCCGTACCGACGCCGTGGCCGCCCAGATGCAGATAGGCAAGCCCACGCTCAACGACATCTCCAACCTCGAAGTCTGCTACTCCCCGCCCTTCGCCGGTGCTATGGACGTCATCAACGCCGCCGCCAACGTGACCGATAACGTGATTAGCGGCCTCCACGACTCCATTTCCCCCGATGAATTCGTGAAGCTCTGGGAAGACCGCGCCGAAAACAAATACTACTTCGTGGACATCCGCCCCGCCAAGGCCAGCAAGCCCATTGCCGACCGCCATCCCGGCGAATACCTCTCCCTGCCGCTCGAAGAATTCAACGAGCGCAAGGGCGAAGTGCCCACCGACCGCCCCGTGGCCCTCGTCTGCAACACCGGCACCCGCGCCTACGAAGCCCAGATCAAACTGCGCAACATGGGCATCAGAACCGTGAACAGCGCTGGCGGCTTCCAGGCCCTGCGCAAGCGCGGCGACGACAAGAAGTTCTAAACGGTGCAGGGGAAATTCCCCCTCGCCCCGCTATCCTAAGCCCCGTCGGTCCGGACTTTGTCCGGAACCGACGGGGTTCTGCTTTTGCACGGGGAAAGGCTTTCCCATTTGCAGACTTGCGCCTTTCCGCCCTCTGTTGCATATTGGGCCGCAGGGGGCTTATATGGCATCTTCCGTTTTTTCACGTCCTTTTTTCTTTTTTTACAACCTGCTCTGGCGTGCGGCCCTTCCCTTTCTCAAGCGGAGCCGCAGGCTGGCCGACGGCTGGAACGAGCGCCTTGTGCCTGAGCACTGGCTCGAGCCCGACTTCCCTGCCGCGCCCGGCGAACCTGCCGCCGATATCTGGCTTCAGGCCGCTTCCGGCGGTGAGGCCCGGCTTGCCGTGGCCGTCTGTCAGGCGCTGGACAGGGAAAAAGCCTTCCGTGTGCTGGTGGTGACATGGACGCGGCAGGGCCGCGACGTCATCGAAAACGCCATCCGCCCCCTGAAGGAAAGCCACCCGCTTCTGAAGCTGGCCGTCCGCTTCGCCCCCTTTGACCGCCCCGATATCGTACGCCGTGCGCTCGCTCTGGCAAGGCCGCGCATCGTCGCCCTGCTCGAGACCGAACTCTGGCCCTCGCTCATGGCCGCCTGCCGCGAACAGGACGTGCCCCTCTACGTGATGAACGGCCGCATCACGGCTTCCACGGTCAATTTCGGGCGGCGCTTCTCCTCGCTGATGAAGGCGATAGCCCCCTGCTCCGTACACGCTATTTCAGAAAACGACCGCCGCGGATTTGCCGCCATCTTCCCCTGCGCAACGCAGACCATGCCGAACATCAAGTTCGACCTTGCCGCTGAACTACTGAAAAAGCCGCTTTCCGACGACGCCTTCCGCGCGGAAGGCCCGGTCTTCCTCTTCGCCTCGGTCAGGAGCGGCGAGGAGACGCGCCTGCCCGGCCAGTTCTCACGCATTTTTGCCGCGCGCCCCGAAGCCTGCATCGTGGTCGTCCCCCGCCATCTGCATCGTGTGGAATCGTGGCGCTCCGTCCTCAGCGATCTGGGATTCGCGCCTCTCCTTGTCTCGGAAATGGGAGAAAAGATCCTGCTTCCTCAAGGGCGCGTTCTCATCTGGGATCGCTTCGGCGACCTGCCCCGGCTCTACGCCTCGGCACAGACCGTTTTCGTGGGCGGCAGCTTCGGGCAGGGCGGGCAGAATTTCCTCGAATCCCTTGCCGCTGGCCGCGTGCCCTGCATCGGCCCTTCCGCTTCGAACTTCCTCTGGGCCATGAGCGGGGAAGGAGGGCTCAAAACGCTGGAGCAGTCAGACCTGCTCCACTCCGCCCCCACGCCGCGCGAAGTGATCGATCTCATGGTACGGCAGGCCGAATCCCCCCGGCCAAGGGCCGCCGTGCGCAAGGAGTTTCAGGACTGGCTCAGTCTCCGGCTCGGCGGAGCCCGCAGAACGGCTTCCGAACTTGAAAAGGCCATGAAGAGCCGCTGATGCCGCAACGGGGAGCTTCCCCCGGCATCATCGCCCGCTTGCCGCATTCTCCCGCCTTTGACTCCCGGCGCAAAGGCGGCTATAGGAAGGGGTGAAGCATTTTCACTCCGGAGTTCCCATGCCTATTGAAAATCCTGCCCTTTTTCCCGGCATAGCCGCCGATGAGAACGCATTACGCGATGCGGCCTCCGTTCGTTTTCTGGTTCTCGACGTTGACGGGGTGTGCACCGACGGAAAACTCTATTTTCAGGAGAACGGACACCCCGTCAAATGCTTCAACGCGCAGGACGGCATCGGCATCAAGACGGCCATGATGGCGGGCATCGGCATCGGCATCATCACGGGCCGCAACGACCCCTGCGTGCTGGCGCGCATGTCCCAGCTCGGCGTCACGGAATTCCACGCAGGCTTCGAAGCCAAGCTTCCCAAGCTGGAAAGCATACGCAGGAAGTACGGACTCAAGCCGGAAGAGATGGCCTACATGGGGGACGACTGGATCGACCTCGCCCCCATGAGAAGCGTGGGTATGCCCATTGCCGTGGCCAACGCCGTGGCGCAGGTGAAAAAGGAAGCCCGCTACATCACTGCGGCGCGGGGCGGCGAAGGCGCTGTTCGCGAAGCTATCGAATTCCTTCTCAATGCCAGACTTGACGGCAAGAATCCCGCAGACTTCTGGACTGCGGCCACCGGACCGGCCCGCATATGAACGCATCCCTTCGCAGAACGCTGGCCCTTGTCGCCGCAGGCCTCATCGTATGGGGCGGCTGGTACGGCTGGATGAGCTGGAAGACGAGCCAGAGCATCAATGCGCTGAAAGACGTCGTCCGCTCGGCCGACCTCGATACCCTGCTGTCCAACCCGCCGGAAGAGGTGAAGAACAGCGTCGATCTTGCTGTGCGCGGCCTCGAGCTCTCGCAGGGGCGCGAAGGCCGGAAAAGCTTCGACCTGAAGGCGGAATGGGCCACCCTGAACCAGGATTCCGGCGCCATCACCATGCGCGAGCCCGACATCATCTACAGGATGAGCGATGACGAGGGCGGGAAACCGCGCCTCATCTACGCCTCTTCCCGTATAGGGCGCGTCGAAGACGGCAACCAGAAAGTCTCCATGTCGGACGACGTGCGCGCCCGGCATGAGGAAAATGTCCTGACCGGCGATCTGGCCGTTTTCCTCAACCCGCTCAACAAGCTGACCTTTCCCGGTGGAGCCAGACTGGACGGCCCCGAACTTGCAGGCACGTGCAATCGGCTCACATGGGACTTGAATACCAATATCATCATGGGCGATCACGGCGTTAATATGCGCTGGTATCCCCCTCGGGAAGAAGGCTCTCCCGCAGAACAGCCTGAGACCGATCAACCATCCGATGCCGTCAACGACGCTCAGAAGGCCAACTGATATGAAAAAGATGCTTCCTGCTCTTCTTGCCGCCCTTCTTTTCTCTTCTTCCGCATGGGCGGCCCCCCTGCCCGGCGGGGATTCCGATCTCCCCGTGGATGTGACGGCCGACTCCATGGAATACAGCGCCGACAAGAACACCGTGGTCTTCCACGGCAAGGTGGAATCCACGCGCGGCGAATTCAAGATGTGGTCCGAAAAGCTCACCCTTGTGCTGAAAGGCAAGGACAGCAAGGGCGAAAAGCAGGCCGCCAAGAAGAAATCCTCCCCGATGGCGGACTCGGCAGGCGACCTTGACCGTGTCATCGCGGAAGAGAACGTCCGCTTCAGGAACGGCGCACAGCACGGCACTTCGCAGAAGGCGACCTACCTTGCCGAGAAGAACATCCTCGTCCTCGAAGGCGACCCCGTCCTGCATGACGGCGAAAACTCCATCCGAGGCAACGTCATCCGCTACTTCCTGAACGAAAACCGCAGTGTGGTGGAAGGCAGCCCGAAAAAGCGCGTCCACGCTATCTTCTCCAACGAGAAAAAGGAGAAGAAATAATATGGCCTCCGTCCTTTCCGCCCAGCATCTGCGCAAGCGCTACGGCCAGAAGGAAGTGGTGCATGAGGTCTCTGTGTCCATGAATCAGGGCGAGATCGTCGGTCTGCTCGGCCCCAACGGCGCGGGCAAGACCACCTCGTTCTACATGATAACCGGCATCATCAAGCCTACGGCGGGCGAAGTCACCCTCGACGGGCAGGACATCAGCACATGGCCGCTCTACCGCCGTGCGCGCGTGGGCCTTTCCTACCTGCCGCAGGAAAGCTCCATCTTCCGCCGCCTCACCGTGCGCCAGAACCTGCAGATGATCCTTGAGCATACCGAGCTTTCCAAGGCCCAGCAGAAGGAACGCGCCGACCAGCTCATGGAGGAATTCGGCCTTACCAGACTCGAAAAGTCCTACGCCTCCTATCTTTCCGGCGGTGAACGCCGCCGCCTCGAGATAGCCCGCTGCCTGATACGCGAGCCGCTCTTCGTCCTGCTCGACGAACCCTTCGCCGGTATCGACCCCATTGCCGTGGGCGATATCCAGGAGCTCATCCGCGGCCTCAAGGACAGGGGCATCGGCGTGCTCATCTCCGACCATAACGTGCGCGAGACCCTGTCCATCTGCGACCGGGCCTACCTCATGTTCCAGGGCAACATCATTCTTTCCGGCACCTCGGAAGAGATCATCAGCAACGAACGCGCCAGAGAAGTCTATCTTGGCGACAGCTTCAGGATCTGACAGGCCCGGAACCGCGAAGGCCGCCCGCTCCCCTTGCAGAAAGCCTTCGTAAGACTTAAAGCATTGCCTAAACAGGCACAAAAGGTTAAGAAGAACCTTCAGCACGCGGAACATCCCGCAAATTCAATCCTGGAGACTTTATGCTCACTTCCATCGCTTACGCTGCCGGCAACGCCGGTGGTGCGGCCGCCGCTCAGGGCCCCATGGGCGCTTTCGCCTCCCTCATGCCCCTCATCCTCATGTTCGCCGTGTTCTACTTCCTGCTGATCCGCCCCCAGCAGAAGCGCAACAAGGAACACAAGGCCATGATCGAATCTCTCGGCAAGGGCGCCTACATCATGACTTCCTGCGGCTTCCTCGGCCGTATCGTCGATATCGAAGGCGACATCCTCGTGGTCGACCTCGGTGAAACCAAGGTCCGTATGCCCCGCAGCTTCGTGAGCGGCACGTACGACCCCAAGACCATCGCCAAGGCCGAAACCGCCGACAAGAAGTAATCCCCGGGAAACTGCTTCCTTCGCCTCCGCGCCCTTCCCTTTGAAGGGCGTGGGGTTTTTGTGTTTTCTCGCCGCAAGATATTTCCCCCTGAACTCAAGGAAACCACAATGAAAGCTCTGCGCTTGCGCCTTGCCATATCCGTCATGGTTCTGTTTGTGGTAATGGCCTATGCCCTGCCCAACATCCCCTTCATCGGGAGTTCCCCGCTCGGTGCTCTTATGGAAGACCGCATCAACCTCGGCCTCGACCTCAAGGGCGGCATGAACCTCACGCTCGGCGTGGACATGGACAAGGCTCTGCAGAACGCGCTCTCCGTCACCGGTCAGGACGTGCGTGACCGTGCGAACCAGGAAAAGATCACCGTCATGAAGCCCCGCCTCAATGCCGAGGGCAAGCTCGAAGTCGTTCTGCCCCGCGCCGATCAGGTTGCCGCCTTCGAAGAAATGATGGGCAAATGGTTCCCCAACCTCGTCCAGACCAGCTCCATCCCCAACGCCTCGGGCCGCGTGTACCAGTACGAGCTCTCCGCCGAACTGCGCCGCCTTACCGAAGAAATGACCATGGAGCAGGTCGTGCGCACCATCCGCAACCGTATCGACCAGTTCGGCGTGGCCGAACCCGATATCCGCCGCCAGTCCGACAATCAGGTGCAGGTGCAGCTCCCCGGCATGACCGACGCCGAACGCGCCGTTCAGATCATCGGCCAGACCGCTCACCTCGAATTCCGCCTCGTGCGCGACGACGTGGACCCCGGCGCGATGATGCTCCCTGCCGGTACGGCCCGCTTCCCGCTCATCCATAAGGGCCGCGACGGTTCCGTGAGCGAAAGCGTCATCGTGCTCGAATCCGAAGCCCTCATGGGCGGCGAAGACATCACCAACGCCCGCCCCGCCTTCAACGAATTCGGCCAGGCGTACGTTTCCCTCGAATTCAACGGCCGCGGCGCCAGCAACTTCGAGCGCATCACCGGCGACAATATCAAGAAGCGCATGGCTATCGTGCTGGACGGCAAGGTCTATTCCGCCCCCACCATCCAGGACCGCATCTCCGGCGGCAAGGCCTCCATCACCGGCGGCTTCACCACCGAAGAAGCGCAGGACCTCGCCATCGTGCTCCGCGCCGGTTCCCTGCCCACGCCCGTGACCATCCTTGAAGAACGCACTGTCGGCCCGTCCCTCGGCAAGGAATCCATCAACAGCGGCATCAAGGCCTCCCTTGTGGGCGCGGCGGCCGTCGTCATCATCATGCCTCTGTACTACGGCCTTTCCGGCCTCATTGCCGACGCCATGCTCTGCTTCACCATCATGATCCTCATGGCAGGCATGACGCTCTTCGGCGCCACCCTCACCCTGCCCGGCATCGCAGGCGTGGTGCTCACCATCGGCATGTCCGTGGACGCCAACGTGCTCATTTTCGAGCGTATCCGTGAAGAGCTGAAGAAAGGCCTTTCCGCCTTCGAAGCCGTTCAGGCGGGCTTCAGCCGCGCCAGCGTGTCCATCCTCGACTCGAACCTGACCACGCTCATCACGGCTGCCATCCTCTACCAGTTCGGTACCGGCCCCATCCGCGGCTTTGCCGTGACCCTGTCGCTGGGTATCCTTGCCTCCATGTTCACGGCCATCTTCGTTTCCCGGGCCATCTTCGAGACCTGGATGAAGCGCTCGGCCACCCAGAAACTCAGCGTCTAGGCTCAAGAGAGGTTCCTTATGGGTTTCGCCCTTCTTTCCCGACAGACCAACATCGACTTTGCGGGCTTCCGCAAGGTGGCCTATGCCATTTCCGCCATCTTCATCGTGGTGGGCATGATAGCCATCCTCTTCAACGGCGGCCTGCGCTACGGCGTGGACTTTGCCGGCGGCGTTATGGTGCAGGTGCAGTTCGACAGGCCCATTGCCGACGAACAGGTTAAAACCGCCCTTCAGGATGTGAACCTGCCCGGCCTCACCGTACAGCAGGTGGGCACGGAAGACCGCGACTACCTCCTGCGCTTCTCCCTGACCCAGGCCGAGAACCAGGACCTGCGCAACGATGTTTCCGCCGCCCTCAAGTCCAGCATCCCGGACAATCCTTCCTCCATCCAGCGCCTTGAATCCGTTGGCCCCAAGGTGGGCAACGACCTGCGCAACATGGCCATCGAAGCCCTGTTCTACGCCGTTCTGCTCATCACGGTGTACATCTCCGGCCGATTCGAGCATAGCTGGTTCATCGCCGGCGCTATGGCCTTCGTGCTGTGGGGCGCGGTGTACGGCGCGGGCTACCTTGGCTTCAACCGCCTCATCGGTGTGGGCATCGGCATGGTCATCACGCTGATCTGCTGCTGGAAGCTGAAGCTGAACTTCGCGCTGGGCGCTATCCTCGCCCTTATGCACGACGTCATGGTGACGCTGGGCATCCTCACCCTCATGGGTGTGGAGATCGACCTCAACGTCATCGCCGCCCTGCTCACCCTCGTGGGCTACTCCATCAACGACACCATCGTCGTGTACGACCGTATCCGCGAAAACCTGCGCGCCGTGCCTGCCGACCTCGATGTTAAGCCCTCTATGGCCGAGATCATCAACAAGTCCGTAAACCAGACGCTGTCCCGTACCATCATGACTTCCGCCACCACGCTGGTGGCCAGCCTTGCCCTGTACCTCCTTGGCGGCAGTGTCATCCACGACTTCGCCTTCACCATCACCCTCGGCGTCGTCTTCGGTACGTTCTCTTCCGTCTTCGTCGCCTCTCCCATCCTCATGGCTTTCGGCAACGTGGATCTCTACCACCAGAAGGCCAACAAGAAGGACGACTACGAACGCCCCGGCGAACACGGCGTGGTGTAGTACCGCCCCCTCTGCAAACACGAAGCCCCTCTGGCAAACGCCGGAGGGGCTTTCTTTTGGCTTTAGGGAAAGGGGCTCAGGCCAGCTTCCTGCCGTCGGAGAAGGCCTTGCCTGCCACTGCGCCCAGCACGCGGTATTCCAGACGGCAGGGGTCATAGACAAGGGGCTGGAGCAGGCCGGCGTCCACCTTGCCGTCTTCCCCAAGGACGCTTTCGTCCACAGAGACGTTCACGATGCGGCCAACCATGTGATTGGTCTCGATATCGTAGGAGACCAGCTCGCATTCCAGCGCCATAGGCAGTTCCTCGATGATGGGGGCGTCCACGAACTCGGACCTGCGGGCCGTGAACCCGGCTCTGGCGAACTTGTCGGCCACCTTGTTGCCGGAGGCTATGCCCACGTAGTCGCATTCCGCAAGCCTGCCGAGCGTGCCCACGCTCACGGTGAAGGCCTTCTTTTCAAGGATGTTCTTCGTGGTCTTGTGGCCTTCGGAAAGGCAGAGGCCCACCATGTCGTCGGTATGGATGCCGCCCCACGCGGCGTTCATGGCGTTGGGTACGCCGGAAGCGTCATAGGCGGCAACGATGAGGACGGGCATGGGATAAAGCCAGGTCTTTACGCCGAAATTTTTTCTCATGGTTCACCTCGCGGAAATGTTTTAGGAAGAAGTATCGCCTGCTACAGCGGGAAATGACAGCGCACGACATGCCCCGGCCCGACTTCGACCAGCGGCGGCTCCGCTTCGCGGCACAGCGCCCCGGCATGAGGGCAGCGGGGATGGAAGGCACAGCCGGGGGGCGGGGACAGAGGGCTCGGCATCTCGCCGGAAAGCGGCTTCCTTTCCCCACGGCGGGACGGGTCGCGCGAGGGCGCGGCGGCAAGCAGGGCTTCGGTGTAGGGGTGGGCCGCATGGGCGAAAAGCTCTGCGGCAGAAGCCAGCTCCACGATGCGGCCAAGGTACATGACGGCCACACGGTCGCTCATGAAGCCGATGACGCCAAGGTCGTGCGAGATAAAGAGGCAGCTCAGGCCCATGCTCTCCTGCATATCCTTGAGCAGGTTGAGGGCCTGCGCCTGCACTGAGGCATCGAGAGCCGAGACGGGCTCGTCGCAGACGAGGATGTCCGGGCTGGCGATGAGGGCGCGGGCAACGGCGACCCTCTGGCGCTGTCCGCCGGAAAATTCATGGGGATAGCGGTCGAAATGCTCTGCCTGCAAGCCGACCCGGGCGAGTATCTCGCAAACGCGGCGGCGCAGTTCCGCCCGCCCGAGAGGCTGCCCCTTGGCCCGGGCGGCCAGCATGAGCGGCTCGCCTATGCTGCTGCCCACGGTCTGCCGGGGGTCGAGCGAAGAAAAGGGGTCTTGGAACACCATCTGGATGCGGGAGGCGCGCTCCAGCGCCGTCCAATCCGAAAGATTCCTGCCGCAAAGGCGTATCTCGCCGGAACTGGGCGGAAGAAGGCCGACGGCCATGCGGGCCAGCGTCGATTTGCCGCACCCGGATTCCCCCACAAGGCCGAGCGTCTCGCCGGGCATGAGCGAAAGGCTCACTTCGTTCACGGCTCTGACGCTGGCGGGGCGGGGGTCGAACATCCCGCGCCGCACGGCGAATTCACGGCTCACGCCTTTCAGTTCCAGCAATGCTTCCATAGCGCTTTCCTTCTTCCCGGCTTCAGCCGGGCGGCCTCTTTTCCCTGAAACTATCCCAGCCTTCCTCCATCCGCAAGCATCGGAAGCCGGACCTGCCGGGAAAGATAATTATCTGGACATCCTGCCCTTCCTGTTCTAATGGATGGAACAGGTCAAACTCCGATGCTTTCGAAAAAAAGTGACAATCCTGCCTTATTCGGCATTTTTTTTGACAAAGTGTAACATCTGCCGGGTTTTGATTGCCCGGCAGGGGCAGTTCTGCCAAACTTGGGCATCTTTCTGAACTACAAAAGAGTGTGCTTCATGCTGAACCGCATCATAGCTTCATTCTGCCTGCTGGCGGCCCTGTGCTTCCAGCCCCTGTCCGCCTCCGCCGAAGTCCCGGCCTTCACCTTTGCCGACGTACAGGCCAAGGCGCAGGATCTGGCCCGCGCTCCCTATGCCGCCACGCCCTCCGTGCCGGAATTCCTCACGAAAATGAGCCATGCCGACTGGCATTCCATCCGCTTCCGCCCAGAAAAAGCCGTCTGGTCAGCCGAAGAACTGCCCTTCAACATCCAGTTCTTCCACCCCGGCCTCTACTACGACAGGCCCGTGAGCATCCACGTCTTCGACGCGTCTTCCGTCACGCCCGTGAACTTCGATGCGGCCATGTTCCAGTATGGTTCCGAGGCCCTTGCGCGCCAGACAGCCGAAGCCAAGGGGCTGGGCTTCGCAGGCTTCCGCCTCCACTATCCGCTGAATCGCCCGGACTACAAGGATGAAGTGGCCGTCTTCGTAGGCGCGTCCTATTTCCGCGCTCTGGCCAAGGGCAACCATTACGGCATCTCCTCGCGCGGGCTGGCCCTCGACACGGCCTGCGCCCAGGGCGAAGAGTTCCCTTATTTCAAGGAATTCTGGATAGAGCGCCCCTCGGCCACGGCCAAGAACATCACGGTGTACGCGCTCATGGACAGCCCCAGCATGGCCGGCGCATACCGCTTCGTCATCACGCCCGGAGCACCCACGGTCATGGACGTGAAATGCGCCCTGTTCGCGCGCAAGGGCGGCCGCAACTTCGAAAAGATCGGCCTTGCCCCGCTGACCAGCATGTTCTTCTACGGTGAGGAAAAGAACGGCCGCCCCGGCGACTTCCGCCCCGAAGTCCATAATTCCGACGGCCTGATCTTCGAAAACGGCAAGGACTGGACATGGGTCCCTCTGGACAATCCCAAGCGCCTCAGCGTGACGGCCTTCCCCATGAACAGCCCCCGCAGTTTCGGCCTGCTCCAGCGCGACAGCGACTTCAAGAGCTATCACGACCTTGCCGCCCGCTACGAAACGCGCCCCTCGCTGTGGGTGAAGCCGGAAGGCGACTGGGGCAACGGTTCCCTCAATCTAGTGAAGATCCCCACCGAAGACGAGATGCACGACAATATCGTGGTGTTCTGGTGCCCGGACAAGCCGCGCGGGGAAGCCACGGCCGAACAGCCTGCCCCGGAACTGCCCTACCCCGATATGCTGATATACAACTGGAAGCTGTTCTGGCTTCCGCCCGATGTCGCCCTGCACGATCTCGGCACGGCCTCTTCCACCCGTATCTCGACCAGCGGCGACACCATGACCTTCCATGTGGATTTCGAAGGCGGCGTGCTCAAGACTCTCGCCCCCGACACGGGCCTTGCGAGTATCGTGGAACTGCCGGAATACGTTACGCCCCTGGCCAAGAAGCTGATCTACAATCCCGCCACCCACGGCTGGCGCCTGGAATTCACCTTCCGCCTGCCCCAGAAGGGCGGGATGCTCGACAAGCTCACGGCCGCGCGCAAGGGGCCGCTCAATCTGCGCTTCAAAGCCTTCCTCAAACAGGGCGAAAACCTGCCGGACGCCATCACGGAAACGTGGATCTACGACTGGCAGCTCCTCCCCATGTAAGTTCTGCCCCTGCCAGAAAAAAGGATGCGTATGAACTCCTATCAGGACAAGGACTTCCGGGTTCGCGACAGAGTACTCCTCTATGCGCGAGGGCTTGACCTGCCGCCTGCGGAAAGTGTTGAAATAGCACTGAAAAGCCTGGAGCGCTGCCGCAGCGGCCACCCTTCCTACGCGGAAGCGCTGGAAAACCTGCATCTGATACTTGCCGAACGCGGCAAGGAACTCATCCCTTCCGACGACAAGCCCCAGCTCTCCTCCACGCCTCCCGTCAAGCGCAGTACCATGCTCCCGGAAGAGCTGGACCGTACCCCCTGGCTGAGCATTTTCAAAAAGACCCTCAGCCGCCTCTTCCATGTTCTTACTCCGGCGGGGAACCTCCGCGCCTCGTGGAAAGACAGCGCCGAACGCCAGCAGAAGCAGGAAGACTGGGCAAGGGTGGCCAGCCGCCGCCGTACCCTGCTGATGACGCTTATCCTCGTTCCGGCGGTCATCGGCGCGTTCATCATGTATAATATCCTGCCGGAGCAGGGCATCGAAGCCGTCAAAGTCACGACTTCCGTGCTGTTCGCCATCCTTTTCGGCTGGATATCCATAGGCTTCTGGATGTGTGCCGCAGGGTGCTGGCAGCTCATGCGCAAGGTGGACCGCTTCGCGCCGACCGCGGGATGCGAAGCCGTGGACATAGCCGACGACTGCCGCACCGCCATACTCTTCCCCGTGTACAACGAGGACACCCATAAATACATGGCCGGCATAGCGGCCACATGGCATTCCCTTGTGGCCACCGGCGAAAGCGGCAAGTTCGACATCTTCATCCTCAGCGACTCCACAAGCCCCGAAGCATGGGTGGCGGAAGAGGAAGCGTGGTATGAATTCTGCCGCCGCGAAGAGGCCTTCGGGCATATCTTCTATCGCCGCCGCCGCAACAATACCAAGCGCAAGAGCGGCAACGTGGCCGACTTCTGCCGCCGCTGGGGCGCTCACTACCGCTACATGATCGTGTTCGATGCCGACAGCGTGATGAGCGGCCGCACTATAGTGCGCATGGTGAAATCCATGGAGCTCCACCCCGAAATGGGCATCATGCAGACTCCGCCCCTGGCGGTGAACATGAACAGCCTTGTGGCGCGCGTCCAGCAGTTCGCCAACCACCTGTACGGGCCTATCTTCGCCACCGGCCTGCATTTCTGGCTGCTTGGCGACGCGCAGTTCTGGGGGCATAACGCCATCATCCGCACCCAGCCCTTCATCGAGCACTGCGAACTGCCCTCCCTGCCCGGGCGCGGCCCGCTTGCAGGCGACATCATGAGCCACGACTTTGTGGAATCCGCGCTCATGCGTCGCGCCGGATACGGCGTGTGGCTGGCCTACGACCTTGACGGCTCGTGGGAAGAAAGCCCGCCCACACTCATCGACGAGCTCATCCGCGACCGGCGCTGGTGTCAGGGCAACCTTCAGCACAGCCGCCTCATCTTCTCCGGCGGCATCTTCCCCACGCACCGCGCCCTGTTCATCAACGGCATCATGTCCTATGCCTCGGCCCTGCTCTGGTTCTTCTTCCTTGTGTTCAGTTCCGTGCAGGCCGTGAGCGAAGCCTTCATCCCGCCGTCCTACTTCCCGGCCGCGCCCACGCTGTTCCCGGTGTGGCCTACGTGGTATCCCCAATGGGCACTGCTCCTTCTGGGCAGTACCGGCGTCATGCTCTTCATGCCGAAGATCTTCGCCATCGTGCTTACGGCATACCGGGGCGGGGCAAAGCATTTCGGCGGCTTCTTCCGTATGTGCATGAGCGTGCTGGCCGAAGTGCTCATCTCCACCATGCTCGCCCCCATCCGCATGATCTTCCACAGCTTCTTCGTAGTGACCACGCTTCTGGGCTGGAAGGTGGGCTGGAACGTGCAGAACCGCGACGATACCGGCACAAGCTGGGAAGACGCCATACGCTTCCACTGGTGGGGCACTCTGCTCGGCATAGTGTGGGGCGGCCTGATGTGGCTCATCAATCCCGGCTTCTTCTGGTGGTTCTCCCCCATCGCCTTCGGTCTGGCCTTTTCCATCCCGCTTTCAGTGTTCACCAGCCGTGTGAGCTGGGGCCTTGCCGCCCGCCGCCTTGGCCTTTTCGTCACGGCCTCCGAACTCACGGAAGCCCCGGAACAGGCCGATATGCATACGGAAGCCAAACGCCCGGACCGCTACTGCCCCTTCTTCATCGACGGCGGCCTCGGCTTTACCCGCGCCGTGGTCATTCCCCGCGTGCACGCCCTCCACGTCGCTCTCATGCGCCGCCGCGTATGGGAACAGTCCTTCAGCGAAGAGCAGGACAAAAAGCGCCGCGCCCTCCTCGAAAAGGCGCTGGAACTCGGCCCGAAAAAACTCAGCCGTGCGGAGAAATCCGACCTCCTCATGGATCCGCGCCTGCTCCACGAACTGCACCGCCGCGTGTGGGAACTCCCCCCGGAAAAGGGGCAGGACTGGGGCGTGAACCAGCACTGAAGGTGAAGCGGCTCTCCCCGCCGCTGAGATTTCCCCGACAAAAGCACGATAGAAAAGGCCCGATGCGCAGATGCACCGGGCCTTTTCGCTGTCATCATGTGCGGAAAGAATATCCCGCCCTCTCCGCCTGCGCGCCTACTCCGCCTTCTTTTCAGGCCAGACCACAAGCAGGAGGGTGCTGGCGATGATGAGGGCGATGCCCGTGAACGAGGTGGGGGAAACGGCTTCCCCGAGGATGAGGATACCCAGCAGGGCCGCGCCCACGGGTTCGGCAAGGCTCAGGGTAGCGGCCGTGGCGGAAGTGACCATCTTGAGGCCGACAATGGTGAAGAAATAGGCCATAGCCGTGGTGACGACGCCAAGGTGCAGGGTGGCAAGAATGCCGCGCGGGGTCAGCATCCAGCTCAGGTCTTCGGTAAGCATGCCGGGAAGCATGCACACGCCGCAGATGAGCAGGACGACCGTCATGGCCGTCTCAGCCGGGAAGACTTTGAGGAGCGGCTTCGAGAACGTAAGGGTGAAGCCGTAGCAGGCACCGGCGGCAAGGGGGAAGAAGAGCGCACCGGGGTTGAAGTCGCCGGTTTTGCCCCAGTTCATGAGTATGAGGCCGGTCACGCCGATGATCGTGGAGATGTACCACTGCTTGGAAGGGATGACCTTGTAGAAGATAGCACCGAGGATGGCGGCCACCACGGGCGTGAAGCCCATAGCGGCAAGCGTTCCCATAGCCACACCGGCCTGAAGCGTGCCCTTGAAGAAGCAGAGCTGATACACGCCCACGCCGAACACGGTAAGGAACAGGCATTTCAGATCCCAGCCCCTGCGCACGGGGAGCGTGCCGCGAATGGCGCAAAGGCCCAGCAGGAGCAGGCCGCCGAAGAGCATACGGATAGTGCCGATGGCGTAGGAACTGGCGCCGTCGTCCACGATAAGCGCCTGCGTGAAACCCGTGGTGCTGAAACACAGCGCACCGATAAGGACGAACAGGCCGCCGACAAGGGAAGAGTTTTTCATGGAAGCGTTTCCTCGGGAAGGAAGAAGGGGCTAGAACAGGCTGAGCTGGCTGGCGGTCTTCTTGGTGTGTTTGGTCAGCTTCACTTCACGGAAGCGGTTCAGGGGCAGGAGCGGCGAAGGCCTGAGCTCCAGCGTTTTGCCGAAAAGCACGCGCCGGGCCGCCGAGGAAAGGAACACTGCCTCGGACGCGCGCGTGATGCCTACGTAGAGCAAGCGCTCTTCTTCGTCAACCGAAGGCGGGGCAAAATCGCTGTTTTCCTTGCCAAGCAGGGCGTCCACGCCCCGGAAGGGCAAAAGCCCGTCTTCCGCCGCAGGAATGAAGACCGCTTTGAATTCCAAGCCCTTGGAGGCATGAAGGGTCATAAGCTGAACAAGTTCGGCCTGCCCGTGCACCATATCTATCTCGCGCCGGAAGGCCACGAATTCCAGAAGGCCGGGCCAGCCGCCATGTTCTTTCCACGCATGGCAGAGGCGGCGGAAGGCCGTGGCTTCTCCGAAAAGCGGGTCGAAGACCTCAGTGGAACAGGCAAGCACGGCTTCCGGCCCTTGCGCCCAGACGTCATCGGCTATCGCATCCAAGGGGCCGCCCTCGAACAGCGGGCGCTGGGAAGACGGGGCCATAGCCGCAAGAAGGGGGAAGCGAGACTCGTCGAGGAAGGCGGCTTCCTTCTCGTCATGCTCCTTTTTCCTCAGGAGGCGGGCGGCGGCCTGAAGCATCATATCGACGCGTTCGTCGGCCCAGAAGGCTTCGGCCTCTGGGGCGGCGCAGGGTATGCCCCGGCGTTCCAGCGCGGCGCGGATGGGCGGGATGAGCGCTTTCAGGCGGCAGAGCACGGCTATCTCGCCGGGACTGCACGAGCCGGATTCGAGGTGGCAATGGGCAAGGCTTTCGTGCTGGTCAGCCTGCTGATGGGACGTGCCGCCGATAAGATAGGCGATGCGATCGGCTATCCATGCGGCTTCGCGTTCAGCGCTGGGGGCGTCCATCCATTGGAGCGTGGCCGATGCTCCCGTCACGGAGGTGAGCTCGCCGCATACCCCGCGCCCGGCAAGAGCATCGTGCCCGGCTTCGAGGATGGCCGAGGCCGAGCGGTGGCTTTCGGTCAGACTGAACACTGCAAGTTCGGGCCAGCGAGAGCGCAGGGCTGTTTCAATGCCCGAATCCGCGCCTCGGAAGCCGTAGATGGACTGATCCGGGTCGCCGATGCCGAAGAAGCCTGAACCGTCGGCAGGCGTAATGGCTTCCACCAGTGCTTTCTGCAAGGGGGAAAGGTCCTGCACCTCGTCCACAAGGATATGCTCCCACGGCTTGGCCGCGCCGTAATTGCGGCTTTTCAGGTCGGCCAGCCACGTTTCAGGCAGGTCGGTGTAGTCGGCAAGGCCGCGTTCCTTCTTCCAGCGGCGGTAATTTTCAAGGAGCGGGGCGAGGTCGTCGGGGACGTTCAGTGTCTCGCGGCCCAGTTCCAGAAGGGAATAGAGGCGGCTGGCCTCCTTCTTGTCCAGTCCGGGATTGGCGGCGTGAAAGGCCTTGCGCGCGCCTTCCTCCGAAAGCACCACGGGCTGTTCCCCGGGCCAGCGCTTGAGGGCGAGGGCGTGCAGGGTGTCGGTTTCCGGGAGGGCGGGAGAAGTTTCCCCCTCCGAGGCAAGGGCCGCGCGGAGGCGCTGGCGCATCTCTTCAGCGGCACGGCGCGTGAAGGTGACGGACACGATGGAAGAGGCTGGCACGCCGCTTTTCAGCAGGCGCACAAGGCGGCCTACCAGCGTACGCGTCTTGCCTGCGCCGGGGCCTGCCAGAACCAGCACCGGGCCGGGGCCTGCCTCAAGGGCGGCGCGCTGGGCCGGACTGAAGGACTCCGGCAAGAACGAAGGGGCTTTCGCGGCGGGAGCGGCGGCCTTCCGGGGGAATTCAGTCAGCGCTTTGGCGCTTTCTGCGGACAACGACGTTTTTTTTTGAGCCTCGCCGTCGCAGAAGCCGCAGTCGGCATCAGCTTTCACAGGCTTGCGGCGGACGACAGGCACTTTCGCCAGCAGGGACGGCGCGTTTTCCGCCTCGTCAAAAAGGCGGATGGTCCCGTATTCGCCGTCGTAGCCACCCTGACGTATGACCTCACCGGCGCGCATACGGCGCACGGCTTCGCCAAGCTCGGGCCATGTGCGGCCGAGTTCGGCGTGGGGAACGGATTGCAGGATGTCCATTTCAGAGCCGAAGCGCCCCAGAAGGCCAGCATACTTTTCCTGCACTTTCTTGGACTTGGGGCCGCAATGCAGAAGCTCGCCCACGATTTCCGGCAGGGGGATGAGCGAAGAGAAGTCCTTGCCCGGCTCGGGAGCTTCGCTTCGGTCGGCAAGGGCCAGTACGCGATGCAGAACGCCCACGGTGAGCGGCTTGCCGCAGACGGGGCAAATGTCGCCGAGCTTCATGCATTCGGCAGGCTCGAGCATGACGCCGCAGGCCCGATGCCCATCAAGGTGATATTTGCCTTCTTCGGGGAAGAATTCCAGCGTTCCCGCGTAGCTCGTTCCGCCGGGCTTCTTATGCAGGGCGTCGAAAATGCCGTCGTAGCTGGCCGCGCCCTCGAAAAGCGTGGCTTCGCGGGCGAGGTTCTCGCCGGAATGGGCGTCGGAGCTGGAGACCATGAGCAGATGGTCGAGGTGGCTCCAGCACCGGTTCATATCCGGGTCGGAGGAAAGGCCGGTCTCGGCGGCGAAGATGTAGGGCGTAAGATCTTCGAAACACTCGTCAAGACTGTCGAAGCCGGACTTCGAGCCGAAGAGGGCGAACCACGGCGTCCAGATATGGGCGGGAATCATGTAGGCGCGGGGTATCTCCAGCACCATCGCCAGCAGGTCTTTCACGTCAAGGCCGAGGATGGGGCGCCCGTCGGACTTCAGGTTTCCTATGGCGTCGAGCTTGGCGCAGAGCCGGTCGGCACTGTCGAGGTCGGGCACATAGACAAGGCTGTGTACCTTGCGCACCTTGCCGTTCTTCTTGTAGATAGAGCTTATCTCGGCTTCCAGCATGAACTGCGGAGCTTTGAACTCCATGCCGGCAAGCTGGGGTATCTCGCGGGAGAACTCGTCGCGGGAGAGCGGCTTCTTCAGGCGGTAGAGGCCGGTGTTTTCGTCCAGTTCAAGGCCGTCGCGCAGTTCCTGCCGCCATACCGGGTGCGTGAAGTCGCCGGTGGCAAGCACGTCTATGCCCTTGGCCCCGGCCCATGCCGCAAGGTTCGGAATCGTCAGGGCTTTGCTGGTGGCGCGGGAGAAGCGGGAATGGATATGCAGGTCAGCTCGGAACATGGCAAACTCACGGGCAGGTAAAGGGCGTGAAAGCTCTCCCGTTATAGCCGGAACTTATTTTCAGTGCAATGCGGCCAAAAGGCCGGAGGCGGTAAAAATGAAGGACGCAGTCGATGCCCGTTCAGCGCGCGATGTCTTCCCCGCAGGGCTGGAACAGCCGGAAGGAAGCTTCCGCTTCAGTTCCGATGCCCTTCTCCTGGCGAAGTTCACGGCAGGGCAGGCCTTGCCGGAAAACGCCGTACTGGCCGAACTCGGCACGGGCTGCGGCGTAGTCTCGCTGGCTGTCCTTCTGGAAAAGCCGGACTGGAGAAGTGTGGGGCTGGAGCGCGAAGCCGTGCTGGCAGAGGCCGCCGAACGCAACGCCGCCGCGCTGGGCCTAGGCGAAGCCTTCCTTCCCCTCTGCGGCGATGTGGCAAGCCGTGACGACCTGCGCCGGATGCGGGAAGCCCTGAGCAGCGGGACGGATACTTCTGGAAATCTTTCCGGCCCTCCCCTGTTCGACTGCGTGATGAGCAACCCGCCGTGGCGCGTGGAGAGCGATGGCCGCACGCCGCCTTCCGACCTGCGCCGCCGTGCGCTTTTCGGCACGCCCGAGACCTTCCGGGAATTTTTTTCCGCCGCCG
Organism: Mailhella sp.; assembly: GCA_017408905.1. Classification (GTDB taxonomy): domain Bacteria; phylum Desulfobacterota; class Desulfovibrionia; order Desulfovibrionales; family Desulfovibrionaceae; genus Mailhella. The sequence goes on from JAFQTU010000050.1 coordinate 24,989, forward strand.
ACGCCCTTCTGAAAACAGGCGGCCTGCTCACCGCTGTGGCCGGGGCAGAACGCAGCGCCGATATGCTGGCCGCCCTGCCCAAACGCCTGCACCCGGAGATTCTGCGCTTCGTGTTCACGAAGGAAAACGCCCCCGCCGAGTTCGTCCTGCTCATGGCGCGGAAGAACGGCAGGGGAACGCTGAGGGTGGAGAAGGAGTGGAGATAAAAGTCAGGCTCCATCTATAAAGGTGTGGGGTCTGTGATATGCGGCGTAAAAAATGATCTTGAAATCCTTGGAGGCTGTATGAAAAAATGGTTTGCTTCTTTTCTTATTGCGCTGTGCTGCGTATTCGCCTGTAAGGCAATGACGTTTGCGGCCTTTACAGGCAGAGAGGCAATCAATGTTCTTAAGGCCGAAGCAGAAAATGGAGATGCCGATGCTCAGTTTCTGCTTGGCAATAGCTATGCCGAGGGCATACATGGCCTTGAAAAAAATTTTTCGCAGGCGTTCGACTGGTATGAAAAGGCTGCCTTGCAGGGAAATGCTGCTGCGCAAAATGGTTTAGGAGAGCTGTATTATAAAGGGTATGGTGTTAAACAAAATTATTCAAAAGCAAAGCATTGGTTTGAAAAAGCCGCCAATCAGGGCGATGTAGAAGCATGGTGTAACTTGGGTGCTATGTATTATAAAGGACACCATGTTCAACAGAATTACCGTAAAGCTAGAGAATTGTTTAAAAAAGCAGAATTACAAGGCTGTGTAAGAGCTAAGACTTTTTTAGGCAATATTTACTATAAAGGACATGGAGTTAGCAGGGATTACCGTAAGGCCTTTGGATGGTGGAAAAAGGCGGCTGAGCAGGGAGATGCAAAAGCTAAGTGTAATTTAGGCACAATGTATGCCAATGGACATGGCGTCAGTCAAGATTACTATAAGGCGTTTAAATGGATTGAAACTTCAGCGCAACAGGGTTTTATAGAAGCACAGTTTGTTGTTAGTGTTATGTATCTTAAAGGTGAAGGAGTCAGTCAGAATAACTATAAGGCTTTTGAATGGTGCGAGAAGGCGGCAGAAAAAGGGCATATTGAGGCTCAGGAATTGCTGGGGGGGGCTGTACGAGAAAGGTCAAGGGGTACGTCAGGATTATCGCAAGGCTCATGAATGGTATGAAAAGGCAGCTAAGGAAGACTCTGCAAGGGCTCAGTTTTCTTTGGGAATAATATATGCTAGTGGCCGAGGAGTACGGCAGGATTACCAAAAGGCGCGTGAATGGTGGGAAAAATCAGCACAACAATGTTACGCAGACGCACAGTCTGCTTTAGGTCAACTGTATCTGCTTGGCACCGGTGTTTGCCAAGATTACCAAAAGGCACGTGAATGGCTTGAAAAAGCTGCCCGGCAGGACAATGCTCCTGCGCAAGCACTTTTGGGCGTTATGTATCTCAAAGGAGAAGGCTACGGTAAAGATTCAAAGAAGGCGTTCGAATGGATTGAAAAAGCAGCACTGCAGGGACATCCGTATTCGCAAGGTGTCTTGGGCTCGATGTATCTTTCAGGTCAGGGGGTTAGCAAAGATTACCGTAAAGCCTTTGAATGGTGCGAAAAAGCAGCACAAAATGGCCTTCCCATCGGCCAGTTTGGGTTAGGCATGATATATGAACTGGGTCTTGGAGTCCGTAAAAATATTTCTGAAGCCAAAGAATGGTATGGCAAGGCCTGTGACAACGGCGACCAGAAAGGATGTGACGCTTACGCTCGCCTTAACAGTGGTCGTTGACTCCTTATAAATTTCTATGCAACGAGCCTCCGCCCGAATAAAGGGTGGAGGCTCGTTGTTTTCATCTTTTTTCTTATCTTTCCGACCAGATGAGCCGTTTGTTCTTCACGTTCAGCCTGCCCAGCGGCAGGCCGTTCCAGCGGAGCAGGGCCGTGCGCGAACCAGCGGGCACGGAGTCCGGCGCGGTGAGGCTCTGCCCGGCAAGCAGGCCTTCGATGACGCGCAGGCCTTCCGGGCCTTCAAGGTCAATATGCGCGCCCGGGCCTTCGAGGCGGATGCGGGGAGAAAGGCGGATATCGCCGTTCTTGCCGGTCTTGCCCATGTACAGGCCCTGCCAGTGCAGGGAATCGGGGAGCATGGCCAGCGCCTGCACCGGGAGCGCGTGGAGCGAGCCGCCGAACATGCCTATTTCGGCGTGGACGCGGCGCGGGTCTATGCCCTGTTCGCGGAGCTGGGCATCGCTCACCACCTCGGCCTGCACCGGGTCGTCGGTATAGGGAACAGGCTCTTCGGCCTTGCCGGGCTTGCGCAGGCGCGCCACGAAGAAGCCCTGCGTGTCGCCCATCTTGGGGTTCAAGCACCAGACGCCTTCACAGCCCTGCGGAGCCTGAAGGTCGAAATCCGGCAAGTCGCCCAGCGGTTCGAGGATGAGCCCCAGCTCCTCGCGGGCGAAGAGCACCTGCTTCTCGTTCTCCTCCACGTCCGTGGTGCAGGTGGAATAGACCACCACGCCGCCCGGGCGCAGGAGGCGGTTCGCCTCGCGCAGGAGCTCCTTCTGCAAACGGATGAGCGGGCCGACCTTGTCGTCCTTCCAGATATCCATGACCTTGGGGTTCTTCTCCACCGTGCCCCAGCCGGAGCAGGGCGGGTCGAGCTGTATCCAGTCCCACGACTCATCGGGCAGGGGGAGCTTCTCTCCGCTCTGACAGCAGGTGACGACCTGAGAAAGGCCCATGACGTGCATATTGCGGCGCAAATTGGCAAGGCGCACCGGCGAGGGCTCGTTGCCCAGCACCATGCCCTTCGGGCCGACGAGCCATGCGAGCTGACTGGTCTTTGAGCCGGGGCTGGAGCACATATCGAGCACACTGGCCCCCTTGGGCGGGTTCAGCGCGATGGGCGGCAGCATGGAGGCCCTGTCCTGTATGTAGATGAGGCCAAAGGAAGCCGCCAGCGAAGAGCCCAAAGCCTTGGGGCCGCTGATAAGGCGGCGGGCCGGGGCAAAGAAGGGGTCTTCCTCGAAGACAAAGCCTTGAAGGCGGAGCATCTCTTCGGCGGCAGGTATCTCTTCGGAAGAACAGGAGAATCGGAAAGAGCGGCGCGGAGTGGTCATAATCACCAAGAATAGTTTTAGAATGAGCGTTCTGTTACAAAAAAGTGCGGCCCGTTGCAGTTGCCGTTTGGGGCGAGAAAGTGTAGAGTGGCTGGAAATTCTCGAAGGAGTTTTCTATGTCCAGACGTTTTCTGCCCGCTCTTTGGGCATTTACCCTGCTGTTCCTGCTGATGCAAGCCCCTGCGATGGCGGCATCCTATGTGGTTGCCCCCTTCAAGGTGAGCGGGCCTCAGGGCTATTCTTATCTTGGACAGGCCGTTCCGTCTATGCTGACTTCGCGCCTTTTCCAGCAGGGAACGTTCGAACCTGCCGCACGTCAGGATGCCGCCCTCAAGGAAAAAGCTCCTTCCAGCAAGGACGCCGCCGCTTCCATGGCCAAGAAATACGCCGCCGACTACATCGTGTGGGGCAGCATCACGGTGATGGGCGACCAGGCAAGCCTTGACGTAAGCGCCCTTTCCCCCAACGGCAAGGTGTGGAAGAAGGCCGCCACCAGCCCCGTGAACGCCCTTATCAGCGGCCTGCAGAACGTGGCCGACAGCGTGAACATCGAAGTGTTCGGCCGTACCGACGTGGCCCCCGCCGCTGCAGCAGGCGGCCCCGCCTCCCCCAACAGCGCCTTCATGATGAACGAAACGCACGGCAACGTGAGCACCAGCGGAACCTACCTGAACTCCTCCCTGCGCTATCAGGGCGAAGAAAGCGCCGCCAGCCAGCTCCGCAGCCAGATGCTCAAGTACGAATGCTTCGGCTCCGAAATCGCAGATATCGACGGCGACGGCAAGAACGAAGTGCTCATGCTCGCCAAGCGTAAGCTCTATGCGTACACGTGGAACGGCGAAAAGCGCCTGACCCAGATCGCCGAATATGACCTGCCCGCCGTCATGACCCCTGTCCTCGTGCGCTTCTTCAAGGAAGCCGACGGCAAGCGCTATATCATCCTTACCGGCAGTGACGAAAACGACCGTACGGCCTTCTCCGAAGTGCTCACCTTCTCCAACGGCAAGTTCCATACTGCCGTGAAGTTCATTGACCGCTATCTGAACGTCGTCAACCTGCCGCCCCACTTCAAGCCTGTCCTCATCGGCCAGGACCCCGACCGCAGCAAGACCGTGGGCGGCAAGGTCTATGAAATGCAGATCGTGGACGGCAGGCTCGTCCGCCGCGGCAACATTGCGAACCTGCCGAAGAACGCCACTGTGTTCAACTTCGCCTGGATCCCCGCCGCCAACGGCAAGGGCGGCGACCATGTCGTGACCGTGACCGAGACGGAAAATCTGGCCACCTTCAACACTAAGGGCCAGCCCCTTGCCGTCTCTCAGGACGTGTACTGCGCAGGCACGACCTATATCCTTGGCGACCGCGGCATCGGCGGCCTTTCCGCCCATGAAGACGACGAGATCATGAGCTATGTGCCCATTCGTCTGGTCGTGGTCGACCTCGACCGCGACGGCCGCTATGAAGTGCTTGCCGTCAAGCCTGTCACTACCGCTGGCAAGCTCTTCACCAACTACCGCACCTATCCTCAGGGCGAAGTCCATGCCCTCATCTGGGACGGCATGGCCCTTGACCTTCTGTGGAAGACGCGCCGCATCAAGGGAACCGTGTGCGACGTGACTGTTGCCGACGTCGATAACAATGGCCGCCTCGACCTCGTGGTTACGGTGAACTCCTTCGGCGGCATCATGAACGGCACGAACACCCGTTGCGCCCTCTTCATCTATCCTCTGGACACGACGAAGGTTTCCGCAAAGCCCAACTATCAGGAATAATTCACGCATTGCATAGGCGACCGCAGGAGGTGGCTATGTCGGAAAAGAAGGAACAGGCTCCGCTGCCGGAAGTAACGTTCTCCACGTTCGTCCTGTCGCTGGCTTCTTCGGCTCTGGTGCATCTGGGCGAAGTGCCCAACCCCGAAACGGGAAGTACCAGCCGCAACGAGGACTTGGCGCGCAACGCCATCGACCTGCTCACCATGCTGGACGACAAGACCCGTAACGGCCTCACCCCTGACGAAAGCAAGCTTATGCGTGATGTGCTTTACGAACTGCGCATGAAGTTCGTGGCCCATTCGTAAACTGATCTGATATCACTCAGCAGGCCGGAGGAGACTCCGGCCTTTCTTACATGGAGTCAACATGATTCGTGCTGGACTTGTCGGCGTGACCGGCTATACCGGGATGGAACTCTCCCGCATCCTTGCTTCCCATCCTTCCATGCGCCTTGTGGCGGCCACGTCCCGTCAGGACGCCGGCAAGCGCCTGGACAGCATCTATCCCTTCCTTCAGGGCCTTCCCGGGGCCGATGTGGTGCTCATCGAACCCGATGCCGCCGAACTGGCCCGCCAGTGCGACGTGGTCTTCCTTGCCGTTCCCCACGGCGTGGCTATGGAGACCGGCGCCGAGCTTTACGACGCCGGTGTGAAGGTGGTCGATCTTTCCGCCGACTTCCGCCTGCGCGACGCCGACGTGTATGAAGCTTGGTACAAGGAACACACCCGTAAGGACTACCTGCCCAAGGCCGTCTATGGCCTGCCGGAACTCTACGCCGACGAGGTTCGTGAGGCCCGCCTTGTAGCCAATCCCGGCTGTTACCCCACGGCGTCCATCCTCGGCCTCTATGCGGCGCTGAAGAACGGCATCATCCAGCCCGACGACATCGTTATCGACGCCAAGTCCGGCACGACCGGCGCTGGCCGCAAGGCCGCCGTCAGCTCGCTGTACTGCGAAGTTGCCGACACCTTCCGCCCCTACAATATCGCTGGCAAGCACCGCCATACCCCCGAAATCGAACAGGAATGCACGGTGGCCGCAGGCGCTCCCGTGACGGTTTCCTTCAATCCTCACCTTCTGCCCATCAGCCGCGGCATCCTTGCCACCATCTACACCAGGCTGACCAGCCCCCTTTCTCAGGCCGAAGTGCAGGCCATGTACGAGGACTTCTGGAAGGATAAGCCGTGGGTGCGCGTGCTTCCCGCCGGACGCCTGCCCGAGACCCGCAACGTGCGCGGCACGCTGTTCTGCGACATCGCCGTCAGCGTGGATCAGCGCACCGGCCGCCTCATCATCACCTCGGCTATCGACAATCTCTGCCGCGGCGCGTCCGGTCAGGCCGTGGCCAACGCCAACCTCATGTTCGGCCTGCCTGTAGAGACCGGCCTGAACTTCGCCCCCCTCGTTCCGTAAGAGAACACGGCAAGCTCGCCTGAAAAACGCTGAAAGAAAAGCCCCGCTGGCTTCGGAAAAATTCCGGCCTGCGGGGCTTCTGTTATGCTTGCGCGATGCTTAGATCTTGTTGGAAGAGCCGAGCACGTTGCGGATCTTGCGCTGGACCATGTCCTTCACGGCCTGACGGGCAGGCTTCAGGTAGGAGCGGGGGTCGAAGGCTTCGGGGTTCTCGGCCATGTACTTGCGGATGTTGGCGGTCATGGCAAGGCGGATGTCGGAGTCGATGTTGATCTTGCACACGCCGGACTTGGCGGCCTGACGGAGCAGGTCTTCGGTCACACCCTTGGCGTCGCCGAGCTTGGCGCCGTACTGGTTGGCCATAGCCACGAATTCCTGAGGCACGCTGGAAGCGCCGTGCAGGACGAGGGGATAGCCGGGCATCATGTTGGAGATCTTGTCGAGGCGTTCGAAGTCGAGCTTGGCTTCACCCTTGAACTTGTAGGCGCCGTGGCTGGTGCCGATGGCGATGGCGAGGGAGTCGCAGCCGGAGCGTTCCACGAATTCCACGGCCTGATCGGGATCGGTGTAGATGCTGCTTTCGGAAACGACGTGTTCTTCCACACCGGCGAGGCGGCCGAGTTCGGCTTCGACCCACACGCCGCGGTCATGGGCGTATTCCACGACCTTCTTGGTGATGGCGATGTTTTCTTCGAAAGGCAGGTGAGAGCCGTCGATCATAACGGAGGTGAAGCCGCCGTCGATGCAGGCCTTGCAGAGTTCGAAGTCGGGGCCGTGGTCAAGATGCACGCAGACGGGGATATCGGCATCTTCAAGGGCGGCTTCCACGAGCTTCATGATGTAGTTCTGACCGGCGTACTTGCGAGCACCGGCGGAAACCTGAAGGATCAGGGGAGAGCGCTCTTCGGCGCCGGCTTCCATGATGCCCTGGATGATTTCCATGTTGTTCACGTTGAAAGCGCCGATGGCATAGCCTTCCTTGTAGGCGCGGTCGAACATCTCTTTAGGAGTAGTAATAGGCATATCGTCCCTCCGGGGAGCGGCTCATGAGAGGCGTGACAGGAGATAGCCTCTCTTTATCTTTTGTTTCTTTTTAGCCGCACTGGTAAATTTTCGCAAGCGATTGAACCGCAGGGAATTTTCCTTTTTCAGGGGCCGGAGGATTTTTTCGGCAGGCCTCTCCCCTTCCGGGGGCATCCGCACTTTGACTTCTGGCGCTATTTAATCGACAAAGGAAGAATCTTCCCTGCCATTGAAGGGGGAGTTTCAGAAGAAATCGAGGTAGCTATGCCCGAACATCAGAGTATAAGCGCCATGACGGCTGGCGACGAAATACGTTCCGTCTATCTCATCAATCAGGCTTCGCTTCAGCAGTCGCGCAACGGGCCGTACTGGCGGCTGGAATTCAAGGATGCCAGCGGCGTGCTGGAAGCGAAGATATGGAGCCCCCTCAGCCTTTCCTTCCCGGCTCTCCTTCCCGGGCAGATGGCGGAAGTTTCGGGGCGCACTTCGGTCTATCGGGATCAGCTCCAGCTCACGGTGGAAGCCATGCGCGTACTGGACGAGGAAGAAGCCGCCCTTCTTCCCATGGAGAACTATCTGCCTTCCAGCGAACGCCCTGCCGCCGATATGCTGGCCGACATCGAAGCCCTCTGCGACGAGGTCTTCACCCATAAGCCGTGGAAGAAGTTCGTGCGCTCCGTGTTCAGCGACAAGCGCCTGCGCCCCCTGCTCCTGCGCGCACCGGCGGCCAAATCCATGCACCATGCCTATGCGGGCGGCCTGCTCGAGCACCTGCTTTCCGTGGCCGGGCTCTGTATGCGCATGGCCGACCATTACCCCGATATGGACAGGCAGGCCCTGCTGGCAGGCGCGCTCCTGCACGACATAGGCAAGCTGGACGAACTGAGCGGGCCGCTGGCTACGGATTATACCGACGAGGGGCGCTTCCTCGGGCATATCGCGCAGGGCCTCATCATGCTGGAGCCTTTCCTGCAGAAATCCGGCCTTGAGCCGGAGCTGGCCATGCACTTCAAGCATCTGGTGGCCAGCCATCACGGCGAACGCGAATTCGGGGCCATAGCCGTCCCGGCTTCACCCGAAGCGTTTGCCCTGCACTTTGCCGACAATATGGACGCCAAGGTGAACCAGTGCCGCAACGTGGTTCCGGCTCAGGAAGAAGGCGTGGCGTGGAGCCCCTACCAGAGCCTGCTGGGCCGCCACCTCTGCCGCCCTGCCCGCACGCCTGCCCCGGCGGAAGCGCCAGAGGAAAAACGCAGAAAGAAAATAGAAAAGGACGAGAGACAATGTTCCTTACTATAGAAGGCATAGAGGGCGCAGGCAAAAGCACCTTCATCGGGCTTTTGGAAGACGAACTGGTGAAGCGCGGCGTGGACTTCCTGCGCACCCGCGAACCCGGGGGCTGTGCGCTGGGCCGCCAGATACGCCCGCTTCTGCTGGACGCTTCACAGAAAGTCTCCGACAGGGCCGAACTCTTCCTCTTTCTGGCCGACCGCGCCCAGCACGTGGCCGACACCATACGCCCGGCCCTTGAACGCGGGCAGTGGGTGATATGCGACCGCTACGCCGATTCCACCATAGCGTATCAGGGCTACGGGCGCGGCATGGATCCTGAAGAGCTTCAGAAGCTCAACGACTACGCCACGGGCGGACTCTGGCCCGACATCACCTTTCTGCTCGACCTTCCTGCCGAAGTCGGCCTTGGGCGCGCCCTGGCCCGCAACGGGCGCGAAGGGCTCACGCAGAGCGAAGGGCGATTCGAGGCCGAGGCTCTGGCCTTCCATCAGCGCATCCGTGAAGGCTTTCTTGCCCGGGCGGCCCGCTGGCCCCAGCGCTTCCGCGTACTGGACGCCGCGCAGACGCCAGACGCCATTGTGGCGCAGGCCATGAAACACCTTGAGCCGTACCTGTAGAACGCAAGAAGCCGCCTTTCAGAACGAAGGGCGGCTTCTTTGTCTCTTGTATGCGGTCTGCTAGCGGCAGGCGCAGCAGGTCTTGGGTTTGGAAAGCGCATCCACGCAGACGGCCAGATTCCTCTTGTAGCCTTCCACGTCATGCCCGTTGGTGTTGCCGCATTTCTCGAAGGTCTCGATAGCGGCGGACAGCATATCGATGGCTTCTTCAAACTGGCCGTGCGCGGCAAGGGCCGTGCCAAGGTTGCCGTAGCAAAACGCCGTTTCCGGGTGATCGCCCAGCAGTTTCTTCCGCAGGGCAAGCGCTTTGCGATGCCATTCGATGCCTTCTTCAGGGCGGTTGGTCTCTTCGCAGATGCGGCCGAGATTGTTCAGGCAGGTGGAAACAGGCAGAGATTCAGGGCCCATTTCCTTTTCCCAGATGGCTTTGGCTTCGAGGGTGAGCTTTTCAGCTTCCAGAAGCTCGCCCTGAGAGTAGGCGGCCCAGGAACGGGCAAAAAGCTGACGGGCCTGTTCAAGAGCAGTCGGATTTTCCATGGGTCAGTCCTCCATTACGTTGAGTCTGCGGACTTCAGGGTCGTTTACGTTTCTCTGTACAGAAGGGCCGAGGGGCCAGAGCCAGCTCCCCGGTTCGGCGGTCAGTCCCTGCCTGCGCAGTTCGTCTGCCACGGATGCGCACAGCGCTTCAACGGCCTCCACGGCAGGGACGGCTCTATCCGGCTCGTCCCATGCGGTATGCGCAAGCGTTTGCAGGGTCTCCGCGGTCTCGCGCCCCAGCAGGGGCAGGCTTTTCGCCATGCGGGCGGCCCATTTGTAAAAGGGCATGAAGCGGCGATTCAGCAGGAAGGCCATGGAAAGCGCGGCTTCCGAAAAACGGGCCGCGGCCAGCATGGCCGTCACGGTTTCTTCCCTCTGCAAGGCGCGGGCCAGATTGTACTGACCGGCCTGCGCCATGACCATACAGCGGGCGGCTATCTTCTTCAGGCGTATGTCTTCAGGATAATAGGCAAGAAGGGCGTCACGGAACGCCGTGAATTCCCCGCTTCCATCCATGAAGACGGCCCCGTTGGTGCAGGAACAGAGATGATATTCCGGAATGGCCCGCCACTCCTGCCATGTGGAAGGCACGCGGTCGATACCGAGGAAGCGGCGATAGAAGCCGCGCAGGGGCAGAGGGCCGACACGCCCCATGCGAAGCTGGGGAGCCATGCGCACGGGATGCCCTTCGAAAGAGGCGGGAAGAAGGGCCAGTGCCTTTTCGATGCGTTCACGTTCCGACGCAAAAAGCGCATCGGGTATCCAGAGGCAGAAGGCCGCGCCCCAGTCGTGATCGCGCGAGATGGCGTCGTCAAATCCCAGACATTCCGAGCCCTCCCCCACCAGACCGGCGGCAGAGCAGGCCATGATGTCGGGGATATGTTCGTTCAGTGTGGGCAGAGAGGCCTGAAAGAAGCGCCCGACAAGAGCGAGGCCGTTTTCCGTCATGCTATCCTCGGTATGCGGCACGGCAGGCGTGCCGGGAAACGAAAAGGCCGGAAGCCCGGCCTTTCTGTTGAAAAAGCGGCGTTGAGGTCAGCGGGAAAGGAATTCCCGTATTTTCAGGGCAATGACCTCGTCTTCTTCGGGAAGGCGCCCGCTCACGCCGATACCGGCGAGCACTGCGCCGTTTTCATCGAGCAGGGGAACACCTCCCTGCATGGCGGTCATACCGGGATCCATGAAGTGATCCAGCGTGCGCTGTTCGTTGATGAGGCGCTGGTGCAGGGCCTTGGTACTGCATCCCATACGGGCGCAGGTATAGGCCTTGCCTATGGCCATGTGCTCGATATGTACTCTGGCCCCGGGCTGGCGCAGAAGGGCAAGGAGCGCGAGGTCAGGCCCGGTGAGCGCAACGCAGACAGGCTTGCCCGGCCCGGCAAGCTCATCGAGAGCCAGCATGAGCTGTTTGGTACGTGCGTAGAGTATGGAATCCATCAGGTCCTCCTTCCGCAGGGAGCAGGCTGGAGTCATTCCGGCCTGTCAGAGGAACAGGGCGGGCAGTCGCGGGCGAGGTCCTGCAAGGTAACGCTGTCGGCATAGCCGTCAATGCATTCTCCCATACCGCGCCAGAATTCGACGGAAGGGCAGCTCTCGCGGAAGGCGCAGTTCTTGCCTGCCGGGTCGAGACATTCCACAGGAGCGAGACTGCCTTCTATGGCGCGCAGGACCTGACCGGCCGTGCATCGGGCAGGCTCAAGGGCCAGCCTGTAGCCGCCCTGACTGCCGCGCTCGCTCCTGACGAGCCCGGCGCGGGAAAGCGGCACGATGATCTGCTCAAGGTATTTAAGGCTTATGCTCTGCTTTTCCGCAATGTATTTCAGCGGGATGCACTGCGTCTGCGGGTGGCGGGCAAGCTCTATCATCACTCTGAGGGCATAGCGGCTTTTCGTGAAGAACTTCATGGAGTCGCTCCTTCGGTGTATGGTTGAGCCAGTGATATCATACTTTTTGACATATATCTATAGCAAAAGTAGGAATTAAAAAACTTGCAATTTCTTTCAGGCCCTTGCCGGGTATGCTGGGCCGTGGTATTTTTGAGCTGTCTTTCCCCGTGAACGAATGGAGGTTTCCATGTCCATACTTGATATCCTGAGAAGTGAAGCCCTTGGCGGCGCCCTGCAGACCCTTACCCGCGAAGCGCGCAGCGCGGCCTCTTCCGTGAGCAAGAGCACCCCCGGCGGCGTTGGCGGCCTGCTGGGCGCAGGCGTACTTGGCGCTCTGCTGGGCAAAACGGCTTCCAGCGACGTTGTGAAGAATGCCGCCCTTGTCGGCGTGGGCGCTGTTGCCTGGAATTTCTATCAGAAATGGTCGCAGAGCCGCGGCCAGCAGGAACCTGCTCAGGCCCAGCCTGCCGGATGGGGTTCCGCTCCGCAGGCCGGGCAGTGGCAGAGCCAGACGCCTATGGTCATGCAGCTCGATCCTACGGCCATGCTCGTGATGCGCGCCATGATATTTGCCGCCCGTGCCGACGGCAATGTGGACGCCCTTGAACAGCAGCGTATCGACACCATCCTGCAAAATATGCTTCAGGGGCAGGACGCCAGCACGCACATCCAGGCCCTGCAGGCCGAAATGCTGGACCCGCGCCGCATTGCCGCCGATGTGCAGTCTGCCGAACAGGCTGAAGATATCTACCGACTGTCCTGCGTGGTCATCGACATCGACCACTTCATGGAGCGCAGTTATCTCGATGCGCTGGGCACGGCCCTCGGCATCGACGCCGCCCGCCGCAGTGAACTGGAAGCCGACGCTTCCCAGGGCCGCCAGCAGCTCGCGGCGGCCGCACAGGCATAGGGTTCACTCCTGATGACGAAAGCCCCCTCGTTCCGGCGAGGGGGCTTTTCTCTTGCCCGGCGCCCATGCGCGGCGGCGTAAGCGCCAGTAAAAACACGCCCAGATGCTGTTCACCAGTATCCAGCCAAGCCCGGTGAGCAGGGCCACGGCATCAAGGCCGAACCGGCTGATGAAAACCCACGAAAGCACGGCGCGCAGGGTGATATGGGTGCACGTCCCCAGAAGCGTGACGGAAACACGGCCCACACCGTCGAAATACCCGGCGAAGCTGTTGCCTGTGAAGTTCAGGAGATAGAAGAAGGCCACGATCTTCAGGTAGCTGACCGCACTGTCGAAGGCCGGGCCGGAGCTTTCGCTCAGGAGCAGGGCCGAGGCCCACTCCGCAGAGAGCCAGAGCGTGAGGGAAGAAACGATGCCCATGCCGCCGAAGAGCAGGAGGCTTTTCCAGAAACAGCGCCGCACGCGGGCATGATTCCCCGCACCGAAGTTCTGCGCCGTGGCCACCGAAGTGGCGGACGCGCCGCTGTCGCCAAAGGAATTGGCAAAGGCCTCGATGCGCGTGGTGGCCGTGTACGCCGAGATAACAGCCGTGCCCATGGAATTCACCGCGCCCTGTACGGCCAGCTTGCCTATGTACAGGCCCGTCTGCTGCAAGCCGGTGACAAGGCCGAAATGCGCGGTCTTTTTCAGAAGGGGCAGGTGCAGGCCCCAGTTTTCCCGCCTGAACATAAGCTCGGGAAGGGCCATGCGCAGATAGAGGAAACACAGCAGGGCCGAAGCTGTCTGGGCAAGGAGCGTGGCCCATGCCGCACCTTCCACGCCCCAGCCGAACCGGGCCACGAAAAGGATGTCCAGTCCGAGATTGAGGCAGACCGTCAGGGCAAGGATGCCGAGTGCGGCGTTCACCTGCCCGGCCGCACGGAACAGGGCGCAGTAGAAATTGTAGATGAAGGAAGCCGGAAGGGAAAGCAGGACGATGCGCAGATACGAGCCGGTAAGGCCGAAGATATCGTCCGGCGTCTGGAGGAGCGCAAGCACAGGGCCAGTTCCAGCCGCGCCGAGTGCTCCCGCCGCTGTCGAGAACAGCACTCCCGCACTCAGCGCGATGAAGTGTTCCTTGCGGAAGGTCTCCATGTCTTTTGCGCCGTAGATCTGGGCAAGGAGAACGGAAATGCCGATACAGGCCCCGACAATGGCGAAGAGGAACAGGTTCATCACCGCACCGGCCACGCCGATAGCCGCGAATTCCTCCAGCCCAGCGTACCGCGCCACCACGAAGGCGTCAATGGTATTATAGAGCTGTTGAAGGATATTGCCTGCGATAAGGGGGATGGCAAGGCGCGCCAGATGAAGGGTGATGCTTCCCCGGGTCAGGTCGCAATGGTGCTTGTGGGCGGCGTTCATGGTCTTCCTGCCGAAAAGGTCTTGACGCCATGATGATGCGGCCCCATTATCCTTGTGTAAAGCGAGAATAAGGAACAGTGTCCTTGATGAATACGCAAGGAATGGCCTATGGAGCTTGAAAAATGCCAGGCACTTATCTGCGTTCTGGAACTGGGGAGCCTTTCGGCCGCCGCAGAACGCCTGCACTACACGGCATCGGGCATGAGTCGCATGATGGCCGCGCTGGAAAACGAACTGGGCTTCCCTCTCCTCATCCGGCGGCATGAGGGCGTGATACCCACGCCGGAATGTGAAGCCCTCCTGCCTGCTCTGCGGGAATTCATCGCGCGCGGTACAGACTGCCTCCAGCAGGCGGCCCGCATACGGGGGCTGGAGGTGGGAACCGTGACCGTCGGCACGGCCTACAGCGCCTTCTACGATGCGCTTTCCGAAGTCATCGCCGAGTTTCGTCAGGCCTATCCCGGTGTCGTCGTCCAGCTTGCGGGGGGCTACAGTTCACAGCTTGCCGAGATGCTGGAGAAGAGGCAGGTCGATCTTTGCGTCATCAGCCGCCGCGAGGGGGATTTCCGCTGGGAACCCCTGTGCGAAGACGAGCTGGTGGCGTGGCTTCCTGCCGATCACCCCTTTGCAGGGCAAAGTGAAGTCCCGGCTTCGCTGTTCCGTTCGGAGCCGTATATCGAGATATTCCCGGGGCTGGACAGCGACAACGCCCGCTTTTTCCGGGAATGCCGCCTGCGCCCCCATACGCAGTTCACCACGACGGACAGCCATTCCGCCTGCGCTATGGTGGAAGCCGGGCTGGGCGTGGCGCTGAACAATGCCCTGAACAGCGCCGGGCGCGGGCCGCGCCTGAAGGTACTGCCCGTCAGCCCGAGGCGAAGCGTGGAGATAGGCCTTGCCGTGCGGCGCGACGCCTCCCCCGCTGTGGAGAAGTTCGCCCGGCGCGTATCGGCGCGCCTGAGGGCCGACCTATGCTGATACGCATAGTGGCAGATTTTGGAAAAACGGGCTATGATAGCCCCCACAATTCCTGAAACACGAGGATACTCTTATGGATAGACCGGAACTTATCGAATCCGTATGCAAATACGAATGGGACATGTTTTCTGCCGTGAACAATAACGGCGGCAAGGCAAGCTGCCAGAACGACGAAGCCTTCTTCAAGAAGATGCGCGTCTGCCAGTTCGCCGGCTGGAGCGACGATATGCTCGCCTCCTACCTTGTCGATCTGGTGGAAGCCGCCGCTATCGAGCGCAACCTGCCCATGGAAAAATACGCCTGGATGATGGAAAGGACGCATCCCGCCGAATTCGAGCAGATACGCCCCAGCCTGCCTGAACTGAGCGCCGAACAGCTCCAGCTCATCGGCCAGCTCGTGCAGGTGCAGGTGGCTATGGAAGCCGAGGTGGACAAGGCCTATCCCTATATGCGCGCCAACGGCCGCCCCCTGCGCAAAGAGAACGACACCCCCTTCGTGACCTCCTTCGAAACGTATCTTGAAGGCGAACTGAAGACCTATTCCATGGACACGCTTCAGGCCTATGCCCACCACATAGCCGACCTTTACGATCAGGGCGGCAACCTCGCCCTCATGGTGGCCGAAGCCACGGCCAAGGCCTACGGCTTCGAATCTCTCGACGCCTTCGAGGAATTCGCCAAGCGCAAGGCCGGTGCGTAAAAGCCTCCAGATAGACTGAAAGAAAAGCCTGACCGTCTCAGCGACAGTCAGGCTTTTCTTATGGCAAATCGGAAAATTTCCGCAGCTTACAGCGCCATTTTGAAGATCTCGACGATATCCTCGGCATGGAGCTTCTTGACCTTCCCGGCAGGCCCGTGAAGCCCGGCAATGCATTTTTCCGCCATTTCCTGCATCTGTGCCTCTGTGGGCTCTATGCCGAGTTCGCGGATGGAGGTAGGCATATTGATGGCGCGGCAGAAATCCTCAAAGGCCTCGATGCCTTCAAGGGCCATCTCCTCATCGGTACCGGCCCCGCTCAGCTGCATGACGTGCTGGGCGAAGCGCACGAAGCGCTCGGGATGCTCGCGGGAAACGTAGCGCGCCCAGCCGCCCCAGACGGCCGAAAGCCCGGCTCCGTGCGCCACGTCGAACAGGCCGCTGAGTTCATGCTCTATCTTGTGCGGGGCCCAGTCGCCGCCATCGGAACCACAGCCGGTAAGGCCGTTGTGCGAGAGCGCCCCCGCCCACATGACCTCGGCGCGGGATTCGTAATTCTGCGGGTCGTCGCGCAGGATAAGGGCATGTTTCATCACCGTGCGCATGAGCGAGGCGGCGATGCGGTCGGTCAGCTCCATGCCGCCCGAGGCATAGAACCAGCGCTCCATGGTGTGCATGAGGATATCCACACAGCCGCAGGCCGTCTGATAGTCAGGCAGGGTCATGGTGAGCGCGGGGTCCATAATGGCGAAGCGCGGGCGCGAAGTCTCGCTGGTACAGCCCAGCTTGCGCCAGCCGTCTTCCGCCGTGATGACGCAGGAAGAGCTCATTTCACTGCCCGTCGCCGCTATGGTCAGGATAACGCCGATGGGCGTGCAGGCCGTGACTTTACGTTTGCGCTCGAAAAGCTCCCACACGTCACCGCCGGAACCTATGCCGTAGCCGATGGCCTTGGCAGAGTCGATGACGCTTCCACCGCCGACGGCAAGGATGAAGTCCACGCCTTCTTCCCGGCCCAGCTCCACGCCCTTGTACACGAGCGAAAGCCGGGGATTAGGAACAACGCCCCCGAGTTCGACCCAGCCCACACCTTCTGCCTTCAGCGCATCACGCACGCGCTGGAGCAGGCCGGACGCTTCCGCGCTTCTGCCGCCATAGTGGAGAAGGACCTTGCGGCATCCCTGCTCCCGCAGGAGCGCACCAAGCTTGGATTCCGCATTGCGGCCGAACACGACTTTCGTGGGAGTGTGGAAAGTAAAATCGTTCATTGCTTCCCCTTCAAAAAGAGGAAAGGCCGCCAGAAAACCGGCGGCCCTTCCTTCGTATCACATCATGTTCTTCTTACGTTCATCACCGGGCAGGATGCCGCGCTTGCTCTCGCGCACGAAGTCGAGGAAGTGCTTTATCTCAGGCAGATGGCCGTATTCCGCTTCAAGCTGCATCAGGGCGTCGGGGCGCGGGATACCGGAATACCAGATCATGCGGTACGCCTGCTTGAAGGCCGAAAGCAGTTCCATAGAGCCCTTGGCGCGGCGCAGGCCCACGATGTTGGGCGACTGCACCGTGGCATGGTTGCCCACGGCCAGCATCCACGGCGGAAGGTCCTGCGTAAGGCCGGCCATGCCGCCGAGGAAGGCATGCGTACCCACGCGCACGAACTGGTGCACCGCGGCCAGGCCGCCGATGATGGCGTTGTCTTCCACTACCACATGGCCTGCCAGCGTGGCATTGTTGGACATCACGATATTGCTGCCGACCACACAGTCATGGGCAACGTGAGTGTACGCCATGAACAGGTTGTTGTCACCGATGCGGGTAACATTGTTCCCGTCCTCGGTACCGCGATGCATGGTAGCGAACTCGCGTATGCTGTTCTTGTTGCCGATGATGAGCTGGGTCACTTCGCCATGGAATTTCAGATCCTGGGGTTCCCCGCCTACAGCGGCATAGGAATGGACATGGTTGTCCTCGCCCATTGTGGTGTAGCGCTTGATGGACGCAAAGGCATCTATGCGGGTACGGGCTCCGATAACGACGTCATCCTCGATGACGACGCAAGGGCCGATGACGACATCTTCCCCGATTTGAGCCGAGGGAGCCACGAACGCTGTAGGATGGATCTGAGGGGCTGCCATAACTAGAATTTCTCCTTGGAAAGGGCCGAGGCCGTAAGGGTAGCTTCACAGGCAAGCTTACCGTCCACATAGGCTTTGGCTTCCATTTTCCAGATATTCATCTTGTGGACAAGGTTGGTACATTCGAGCACCAGCTTGTCGCCGGGGCGAACAGGAGCACGGAAGCGGGCTTTTTCGATGCCTGCGAACAAATAGACCTGACCGTCAGGGTTCTCCCTGAACTGCGGGAAGGAGTGCACCACAAGTATCACGCCAGCCTGAGCCAGAGCTTCGATGATGAGCACGCCGGGCATGACAGGCACGCCGGGGAAATGCCCCTGGAAGAAAGGCTCATTGAAAGTCAGGTTCTTATAGGCCTTCACGCTTTCGCCGGGAACCATTTCGGTCACGCGGTCAACCAGCAGGAAGGGGTAGCGGTGGGGCAGGATCTTCAGGATCTCTGCGATGTCGAGGGTGAGGATTTCGCTCATGGGTACTTTGCCTTTGTCGGTTATGGTGAGGCCACGCCCGCTCCATGCGATTCCGGCAGAGATACGTTGCCTGATCGCGCGGGCCTGCGGCAGAGCTTCCCCTGCCGCACGGCCGGATTACCGAAGGTGCATCACCGACAGCCAGCGATTCCACAGCGCCACGAGGGAGCGGTCGGTCTTGCTGACCGTGATGGGCTTATGGCCCATTTCCTTTTCAAGGCGGGCCACACGTTTGAAGAGTTCAGGAAGCTTGGGCATGAGGGTAGCGTTGCGCAGGTAGGTATTATAGTCCACCGTGGGGGAACCGCCCACGACCTGCCCTTCCGCAATATCCTTGGCCACACCGGCCTGAGGACCGATGGTGGAATTGCTTCCGATGTGCAGATGGCCGGACACACCGGCCTGACCGGCCATAGTGACATTGTCGCCAACGTGCGTAGAGCCGGAAATGCCCACCTGAGATACGATGAGGCAGTCCTTGCCGATGCGCACGTTATGGCCGACCTGCACAAGGTTGTCGATGCAGGTTCCGTCGCCCACAAGGGTCGTGCTGAGGGCGGCGCGGTCGATGGCGGCATTGGCGCCGATCTCGACCTTGTTGCCGAGTTCGACGTGGCCTATCTGGGGAACCTTCTTGATGCCTTCACCCGTACGCGCGAAGCCGAAGCCTTCCGCACCGAGCACAGCGCCGGGCTGTATCACACAGCCATTGCCCAGAACCGTACCGGCCATGAGCACGACATTGGGATAGAGCACACATCCGTCGCCCAGCACGCAGTCCTCTCCAATATAGCAGCCGGGGAAAATGGTGCATCCCTTGCCGAGCACGGCGCGGGGCGCGACATAGCAGAACGGATAGACGCTGCAGCCTTCACCAAGCTGGGCGTCCGGGCTTACGCAGGCCATGTGGCTCACACCGCTGAAGCTGCCCTGCGGGCGGGCGAACAGCGTAAGGGCCTGGGCGAACATCGGATAGGGGTTATCCGTCACCAGAGCACGGGCCACCTCGTCCTTGTGATCGGGCTTCACGATGACCGCACCGGCCTTGGTGCTGGCAAGCTGAGACGCATACTTGGGGTTGGCAAGGAAGCTGAGCTCGGAAGGCCCGGCTTCTTCCAGCGTATTGATGCCGGTGATAACGATATCGTCTTCAGGGCTTTTGAGTTCGAGCTGCAGGCCGAGGCGTGCGGCGATCTCGGAAAGCTTGTACGAAGGCATCCGTCTCTCCTTTGTTACTTCACGGAGTCGAGCTTGAACTTGCCGCCCTTGGACTTCCAGATCTTGTTCACTTCTTCGATGAGTTCATCGGTCACATCGTTGGCGGTGGTGTAGAACATGACCACAGTACCGTCCACGATCATATCGTAGCCGTTCTTCTTGGCATAGCTTTCGCAGGCGGCGCGGAGCACTTCGTTGAGCTGGGAATTGATGGCCTGCTGAACGCGGGAAAGGCGCTGGGTGTAGGCAGTGCCCTTGGTGTCCAGTTCCTGAGCCTGCTTCTGGATCTTCTGGGCGCGCTCGTTGCGGGCCTTCTCGGAAAGAGCGGCGGCCTGCTTGCGCAGATCTTCGGCCTGCTTGTTGAGGGCGGCACCCTGCTTTTCAAGCTGTTCGCGTTCCTTGCTGAACATGGCAGTGAGCTGCTTTTCAGCTTCCTTGCCGGGAACGCTCTGGTTGGAAAGGCGCATGGGGTTGGCCACGCCGATCTTGCCGGCGGCCTCGGCCTGGGAAGGCATGACCGCGGCGGCGCAGAAGAAGGCCATGACCAGAGCAATAACAGTACGACGAAGCATAACGGAACTCCTTAAAAGGAAATTTTTACGAAAAATCGCTATGCCTGCAAAAGCATAGACAACATTCAAGGTTACTCTTGAGAGCCGGAGGGCGTCAAGAATGATTTAGGAAAGTCCCCTGAAAATACCTACAGAGAGGCCAGTTTTTCCAGCACGCGGCGGGCGCTTTCCACCGCCCCTATGCCGCTCGTGGGAACGGAAAGGGTGGCATAGCGGCGGTACAGCTCCTCGCGTTCGCGGAACAGGTCTTCCACAGTCTGCCCCGGGGCTATGGCAAGGCCGCGGTCAGGGTTGCGGGCTATGCGCTCGAGGATGATATTCAGCGGCACGTCAAGATAGACGACAGGCCCCAGCGAGGCCAGATGCTCCATGGTGCGCTGGCGGTAGATGACACTGCCGCCCGTGGAAATGACGGTGCGGGTAAAGCGCAGGTCGCACACGATGTCGGCCTCCATGTCGATGAAGGCCTCCTTGGTCATGGAGTCGGTCACGGCCTGCAGGGGAGCGCCGAAGGCGGCCTCGATGATATGGTCGCTGTCGGCAAAGGCCCAGCCCAGCGAACGGGCCACAAGGCGGCCCAGCGTGGTTTTTCCGGCCCCGGCCATGCCTATCAGGGTGATGCAGCTTTCCTCGGGCAGGTTAGGCAGGCTGAAGGGTTCGGCCTGTTCGGGAATCCTGATATTGCTCATGTATTCTCCGCATACGTTCTGAACGCGTTTTTCGTCTTTCCCGGCCGGAAATCCGATAACAGCACAATTTCCCGGCACATCCTTTGAATATACGCCGCCGGGGGCCGGATTGCAATTATCCGCAGGGTACGAAAAAGCCCTGCCGGGCGAACCAGACAGGGCTTTGAACACGCTTGTATCGTAAGATTAGCGCTTGGAGTACTGGAAGCGGGCGCGGGCAGCGGCCAGACCGTACTTCTTACGTTCCTTCTTACGGGCGTCGCGGGTGAGGAAGCCGGCCTTCTTCAGAGCGGGGCGCAGAGCGGCGTCGTTCTGGAGGAGGGCGCGGGCGATGCCGAGGCGAACAGCTTCGGCCTGACCGGCGAGGCCACCGCCGCACACGTTGACCTTGATGTCGAACTGTTCAGCGGTCTTGGTGAGAGCAAGAGGCTGACGGACGATCATCTGCAGGGTCTTGCGGGGGAAGTACTGTTCCATGGGGCGACCGTTGATTTCGATCATGCCGGAACCAGTGTAAAGGCGAGTACGGGCAATAGCGGTCTTGCGGCGGCCGGTGCCATAATCAAAGTTAGCCATGGCTTACTCCTTAGAAAGACAGAGGCTTGGGAGCCTGAGCGGTGTGGGGATGTTCGGCGCCGACGTAAATCTTCAGCTTCTTCAGCATGGCGCGGCCGAGACGATTCTTGGGGAGCATGCCGCGAACGGCCTTGCGGAGCACTTCTTCAGGCTTTTCGGCCAGCATCTTTTCGAGGCTGACTTCCTTCAGGCCGCCGACCCAGCCGGAATGGCGATAGTAGCGCTTGTCCTGCAGCTTGGTGCCGGTCACGCGGATCTTTTCGCAGTTGACCACAACGATGAAGTCACCGTTGTCCATGTGAGGGGCAAATTCGGGCTTGTGCTTGCCGCGGAGGCGATGGGCGATCTGAGTGGCGAGACGGCCGAGGATCTGGTCCTGAGCGTCAACCACATACCACTGGCGATCGATGTCGGCCGGCTTCGGGCTGAAAGTTTTCATGAAAATATCTCCTGTTCCGTGCTGGACGGAACTGCATGAGTGTGCTAGTCGCAAAAAAGCTTCCCTTCAAAGGAAAGCGCATTCCTCGTTAACCTCGTTCCTTGCGGCTCGGGAACCGACAGCATTCAGTCTGCAACGGGGAGCTGACTTGAACGCGCCTTGGGAGCGGCTACCAGACCGCCGTCCCTCGCCAGAACGCTCGAAGCAAGGTTTTTGCCACAAAATTAAATATTAAGCAAGTGAGTTTAAGGCCATGCGCAGCATAAGAAAAAGCCTTCTTCAATTCATTTTTTCCGGAGCGGACATGCGGCGCTGGAACGACAAGCTGCGCCACACCGAACTTTTCGAACTCGACAAGCAGGCCCATAAGATGATCGTGGCCTTCCTGCTCTGGCAGCAGAACACGAAAGACCTGCCGCCCGACGAACAGCGCCGCATAGGCCTTGAAGTCATCGAAGGCGGGATATTCGATTATTTCTACAGGCTTATCATCACCGACATCAAGCCGCCCGTCTTCTATCGCATCAAGGCCAACAAAGAGCATTACGCCCAGCTCACCGACTGGGTGCTCAAGGAGCTTGAACCCCGCATACGCCCGCTGGACGAGGATTTCTGGCAGCGCCTTGTCGCCTATCACAAAAATCCTGAACACTCCTTCGGCGCACTTTCCCGGCGCATCCTCAGCGCCGCGCACCTCTACGCCTCGCGCTGGGAGTTCAGCCTTATCGAGCCGCTGAATTTCTTCGATGAGGAAATGAAGGAGATCGGCCCTTCCTTTAATAAGAGCCTGCTCGAACTCAACGACGTGGCCGGGGTGAACGAACTCGTCGCCGTGCCTCCTGCCACGGCACTGGCCCGCATGGCCAACCTCTCGGGCCAGCTCCGCTTCCAGATACGCTGGGCGCAGACGCCGCGCGTGCCCGCCACATCCGTGCTGGGGCATATGTTCATCGTGGCCGTCTATGCCTACCTGTTCAGCCTCTACCTCGGGGCCTGCGACCAGCGGCGCATCAACGACTTCTACTGCGGCCTATTCCACGACCTCGCCGAACTGCTCACCCGCGACATCATCACGCCGGTGAAGCGCTCCGTGGCTGAACTTCCCAAGATACTGCACCAGTACGAAGCCGAGGAACTGCACCGCAAGATACTCGACCCGCTGGAGCAGGAAGGCTACGGGCATATCCGCGAACGCCTGGCCTACTACCTCGGCCTTGAGACCCATTCCGAGTTCAACGACACCTGCTGCTGTGCCGAAGGCGTCCGTAAGCTCGACGGCTTCGACGACCTGCACTCCGCATGGAACAGCAACGAATGCGATCCCAAGGACGGGCGGCTCCTCAAGGCCTGCGACATCCTCGCCGCCTTCATCGAGGCCTACAGCTCCATCCATAACGGCATCGGTTCGCCCCAGCTCTACGAGGCTATGGCCCGGATGCGCCGCGAAACCAGCCAGCTCCGATTCGGCTCCTTCAGCCTTGCCACCCTTCTGGCGGACTTCGACTGAAAAAGCTCATATCCGCCTCACCTCGGCGGGTTCCATACAAGCGGAAGCCCAAGCTTAAACAAAGAAGGCTCCGAACGAAGCCGGAGCCTTCCAATATTCCCTGCCCTCACATACTTTTCGGGAGGGAGCGCGAGGGAGGTGCTTTTCTTAGAAAAGCAGCCTCCCTCGCAATCTTTCTATCTAACTTTCTTCATCTTCTTGTCGTACATCGAGCGCTTGAGGTAGCTGATGTGGTCGATGAAGAGCTTGCCGTCGAGGTGGTCGGTCTCGTGCTGCATACAGGCGCTGAAGTAGCCTTCGCCTTCGATGCGCACGGTATTGCCGTTGAGGTCGAGGCCTTCGAGGGCCACGCGGCGGGGGCGCTTAACCTTGGAGCGCAGTTCCGGCACGGAAAGGCAGCCTTCGTTCTCTTCGGAGAGCTTGGGGTCGATGACCGTCACCACGGGGTTGATGAACACGCGGAAGTCCTGAGGCAGGTCGGGGTCGTTATCGGCAAGGGAAACGTCGATGATGACCACGCGCTTGAGTACGCCGATCTGGGGAGCGGCAATACCCACGCCGCCCACGGTCTTCAGGGTATCGAGCATATCCTGAGCAAGGGCGCGGATCTCGTCGTTGATCTCGGCGACAGGCTCGGACTTCTTGCCGAGCAGAGGATGGGGGTACTGGAGAACGGGACGCAGCATGTCTTACTCCGCAGGAGTTTCGGCAGGAGCGGCGGCCTTTTCGCGCAGGCGGATGCCGAGCTCGCGCAGCTGCTTGTTGTCCACGGGCGAGGGAGCCTCGGTAAGCAGGCAGCTGGCCTTCTGGTTCTTGGGGAAGGCGATGACGTCGCGGATGGACGAAGCGCCGGTGAGCAGCATGGCCACACGGTCGAGGCCGAAAGCGATGCCGCCGTGGGGAGGAGTGCCGTAGTCCAGAGCCTGGATGAAGTAACCGAACTGGGCCTTGGCGGATTCTTCGGTGAAGCCGAGGCCTTCGAACATACGGGTCTGGTCGTTGGGGTTATGGATACGGATGGAGCCGCCGCCGATCTCGTTGCCGTTCAGCACCATGTCGTACGCACGGGCCTTGGCCTTGGCAGGATCGGTGAGCATGATGTCGTAGCTTTCGTCCTGAGCGGCGGTGAAGGGATGGTGGCAGGCCACCCAGCGGTTTTCTTCTTCGCTGAATTCGAAGAGCGGGAAGTCGGTCACCCAGAGCAGGTTCCAGGTGTTCTCGGGGATGAGGCCGAGCTTGTGGCCGAGCTTCACGCGCAGGCCGGCAAGGGCGTTGTTCACAAGGCCGGGTTCGCCAGCCTGGAAGAACACGATGTCGCCGGGTTCAAGGCCGCAGGCGGCCACAAGACCGGCGCGTTCTTCTTCGGACAGGAACTTGGCAATGGGGGACTGCCATTCGTTTTCGTGGATCTTGATCCAGGCAAGGCCCATAGCGCCGAAGCCCTTCACGTAATCGGTGAGCTCGTCGATCTCCTTACGGGTCATGGTGCCGCCAGCAGGCACACGCATGGCCTTGACGAGCTGGGCGGAGGCGAAAAGCTTGAAGGCGGAACCGCGCACGATGTCGGTCACGTCCTTGAGCTTGAGGTCGAAGCGGGTATCGGGCTTGTCGCAGCCGTAGTCGCGCATGGCTTCTTCGTAAGGCATGCGGGGGATGGGCAGCTGGATATCCACACCGAGGGATTCCTTGAACACGCGGGCCATGAGGCCTTCGGCCATGCCCATCACCTGCTCTTCGTCCACGAAGCTCATTTCGATGTCCACCTGCGTGAATTCAGGCTGGCGGTCGGCGCGCAGGTCTTCGTCGCGGAAGCAGCGGGCCACCTGATAGTAGCGGTCCACACCGCTCATCATGAGCATCTGCTTGAACTGCTGGGGGGACTGAGGAAGGGCGTAGAATTCGCCGGGGTTCATGCGGCTGGGCACGAGGAAGTCGCGGGCGCCTTCAGGAGTGGACTTGGTGAGGACAGGCGTTTCGACTTCAAGGAAGTCCAGCTCGTTCAGGTAGTTGCGGCAGGCCTGCACGATGGCGTGGCGGGTGCGCAGGTTCCTGGCCATGCTGGGGCGGCGCAGGTCGAGGTAGCGGTACTGCATACGCAGGCCTTCGGCGCAGTCGGTACGGTCTTCCACGAGGAAGGGAGGCGTCTTGGCGGTGTTGAGCAGCTTCCATTCCAGCACCACGACTTCGATCTCGCCGGTGTGCAGGTTGGGGTTGGCCATGCCTTCGGGGCGGGGACGCACACGGCCCTTGATGGCCATCACGTATTCACTGCGGATGACATGGGCTTCGGCATGGGCTTCGGGGGCCACTTCGGGGCTGAACACCACCTGAGTGAGGCCGTCGCGGTCGCGCAGGTCAACGAAGATAAGGCCGCCGTGGTCGCGGCGGTACTGCACCCAGCCCATCAGGCACACGGTCTCACCATTATTGGCGATGGTAAGATCATTGCAGCTGTGGCTGCGCCGCCAGTCGCCCAGCGGCTTGATGAAGCGGGCATGTTCTTTCTGGACATCGACGACGGTCTTTTCCGTCTCAACAAACTGGCTCATTACCATTACCTCTTTATGCTATGGTCAGGCATCCGGCCGCTTCGCCCGCAGGCACTTCGCGCTGTTCGCCGGATTCCATGTTTTTGACGATGACAGTACCAGCGGCAAGTTCGTTGGTACCGATGATAAGGGTGAAGCGGGCATTGGACTTGCCCGCCTGACGCATGGTGGCCTTCATGCTGCGGCTTTCGTAGCCCATAGTTCCGGCAAAACCGGCACGGCGCAGGCTCTGGGCAAGGCCGAAGGCGGCGTCGCGGCAGGTATCGTCGAGCACGGCCACGTAGAAATCGGGGCGCACTTCGGGCAGTTCGCGGCCTTCGAGCAGAAGGGCGAGGCGCTCCATGCCGCAGGCGAAGCCGATGCCGGGCACGGCAGGGCCGCCGAGCTGTTCCACAAGGCCGTCGTAACGGCCGCCGCCAGCCACGGACCCCTGAGAGCCTATCTCGTTGGAGACCACTTCCCACGTGGTGCGGGTATAGTAGTCGAGGCCGCGCACAAGGCGGTGGTTGATCTGGTAGGGCACGCCTTCGGCATCGAGGTGGCGGAGCACGGCGTCGAAGTGGGCCTTGCAGTCCGGGCATTCGTTCTCGAGGATGACGGGAGCGGCCGCCGTGAGCTCCTTGCAGGTGGGGACTTTGCAGTCCAGCACGCGCAGGGGATTGGTTTCCATGCGGCGCTTGCAGTCGGGGCAGAGCTTGTCCTGATCGAGGGCGGCAAGCCAGTCATGCAAGGTCTTGCGGTACTGCGGGCGGCAGGAAGCACAGCCGAGGGAGTTGATCTGCAGGGTGAGGTTCTTCAGGCCCAGCTTGCCGAGGAATTCCATCATCATGCAGATGATCTCGGCGTCGGCTTCCGGCTCCTTGGGGCCGAGGCATTCGCAGTTGATCTGATGGAACTGGCGCATACGGCCCTTCTGGGGGCGTTCGTGACGGAACATGGGGCCGATGGTGAAGAACTTGCTCACGGCTTCGCGGGCATGCACGCCGTTTTCGATGTAGGCGCGCATGACGCCTGCCGTGGCTTCGGGGCGCAGGGTCATGGAGCGGCCCTTGCTGTCCTGTATGCAGTACATTTCCTTCTGCACCACGTCGGTCTCGGTACCGATACCGCGGCAGAAAAGGTCGGTATATTCCATGAGGGGGGTGCGAAGTTCACCGAAACCGTAGCGGGGGAACACCTCGCGGGCCGTAGCCTCCATCATTTCGAAAAGGCGGGAAGAATCCTGAAAATGATCGGCAAAGCCCTTGATAGCCTGAATCTGTGCCATGACTGACTCCAGCAAAATTGAAATAGCAAATCAGAGTAGGCCGATTTCCGCCCATTGTCAAAGTCTTCAAGGCCGCTGGAAGGCGAAGTTGCCCCGGAAAGAGAATCTTTTTGCCGGATGGGCGCTTTCCTTGGATTTGCATCCCTGTGATTCATTGCGAAGGCTGGGGAAAAATGGCACAATATCCCAGTTTTTGCGCTTTGCCGCCCTGCCAGATTTTCCATCAGGCCCGCACCGGAAAGCATCCCGCTGATTTTGACCCGACTGCCGCCTCAGGTTCCGCCATGGAAGAACTTATCCTGCGAGAGATATCCGTCCTTTTCCTTCTCTCCATCGTCGTCGTCCTTGTCTGCCACCGCTTCCGCCTCCCTTCCATCGTGGGCTTTCTGCTCACCGGCGTGCTCTGCGGCCCTTCCGCCCTCGGCCTCATCCCCAACAAGGAAGTGGTGGACCTTATGGCCGAAGTGGGCGTGGCCTTCCTCATGTTCACCATCGGCATGGAGCTTTCCGGCAAGGAGCTGGTGCGCATGAAGCGGCCGCTCCTGCTTGGCGGTACGGCGCAGGTCGTCCTCACGATGGCCGCCGTGTTCGGCCTTACCTTCTGGTGGAGCGGTATGCGCCTCGGGCTGGTGTACGGCTGTATGGTCACGCTTTCGTCCACGGCCATCGTGCTCAGTCTGCTCCAGCAGAAGGCGCAGATGGACTCCCCGCAGGGCCGCACCTGCCTTGCCGTGCTGATCTTTCAGGACCTTGCCATCGTCCCTATGGTGCTCATGCTCCCGCTTCTGAGCGGCGGGCTCGATGTCGATATGCATTCCATGGCCTTTGCCGCCGGCAAGGGCGTTGCCACTATCTGCGGCATCCTGCTCTTCGGCAAGTTCGTCCTGCCCAGGCTCATGTTCAGCGTGGTCCGCTCCAGAAGCCGCGAACTCATGCTGATGACCACGCTGGGCCTCTGCCTCACCGTGGCGCTCATCACCTATATGATAGGCCTTTCGCTGGCCCTCGGCGCGTTCCTTGCGGGCCTCATGCTGGCGGAATCGGAATACAGCCTGAACACGCTGGAGACCATGCTTCCCTTCAAGGAAGTGTTTTCCAGCATCTTCTTCATGTCCGTGGGCATGCTGCTCGACGTGCAGTTCTTCGTAACCCATATCCCGGTCATCCTCGCTGTCGCTTCGGCCATCATCGCAGTGAAGATACTGATGACCATGCCTGCCGTGCTGGCCCTGAACTATTCCCTGCGCACGGCCCTGCTGGTGGCCTTCAGCCTTGCCCAGGTGGGTGAATTCTCCTTCGTGCTGGCCAAGTCCGCCCTTGGCCTCGGCCTGCTCGACGACAGCTCCTATCAGGTCTTCCTTGCCTCCAGCATTTTCACCATGGTGCTCACGCCCCTGCTCATCGGCGCGGCTCCGTCTGCGGCAAAGCTGTTCCTCTGCCGCTGGGGGCTTTCCAAGGACTGCCCCGACAGCAGCCAGCCCTCGCCCGATGAAGCCGACATGGAAGAGGCGAACGAAGGCGGCATCATACGCGACGGCCGCCTGCTCAAGGACCACCTCATCATCATCGGCTTCGGCATAGGCGGCAAGATCATGGCCCGGGGCGCAAAGGCCTGCGGCATCCCCTATGTCATCTCCGAAATGAACCCCGACACCGTGGCCCGCTACCGCGACAGCGAACCCATACGCCACGGCGACGCCTCCTTCCCTCTGGTCCTCGAGCACCTCGGCGTAGCCACGGCCCGCGCCCTCACCCTGCTCATCTCCGATCCGGCAGGCGGCCGGGGCATCATCGCCAACGCCCGAGCCATGAACCCTTCGCTTTACATCATCGTGCGCACGCGCTACCTCGGCAATATCGACCATTACCGCGAGCTGGGCGCGGATGAAGTCATCCCCGAAGAATTCGAGACCTCGCTGGAAGTCTTTGCCCGCGTGCTGAACCGCTATCTCGTGCCCCGTCAGGATATCGACCGCTACGTCACCGCCATACGCCGCGAAAACTACGGCATGGCCCGCCGCCTCGACATGGGCGGCTCCATCATGCAGAGCCTGCCTGACCTTCAGCTCACGGCGCTGACCGTGGAAGAAGGCTCCCCTCTGGCAGGAAAGACCCTTGGTGAAGCAGCCCTGCGCCGCGAACACAGCGTTACCGTAGCCGGCCTGCGCCGCAGCGAAGAGATAGACCAGAGCCCCAACGCCAATACCCTGATGCTCCCCGGCGACATCGTGTACCTGCTTGCCACGCAGGAAGCCATCAATGCCGCCGCCGGGCTCTTCCTCAGGGAAGAGACAGCCGAAACCAAGGAAGACTGATGCCGGACAGCCTCGCCAGAACTGCCGTTCTGCCGCCCCCTGCGGCGCACTGCCCTTCCGCGCTGGAAGCGCTGGATGAGGACGGGCGCAGGGAATACTGGGCGGCTCTGGCCTTGCGCTGGACAAGGGACCTGAGTTCGCTGGACGCCGCAAAACTGCTCCGGCATTTCGGTTCGGCCTATGCCGCACTTCAAAACATCCCGCACTGGCCCGACGCCGGTGTGCCCCTGCGGAAAGCCGCGCATTACCGCGATGAAAGCTGGCGAAAAAAAGCCCGGCCGGAATGGGAGTCGGCCAGAACGCTGAAAGGCCGCATCGTCCTCTGGACCGACAGGCATTACCCGGCACAGCTCAAAGAAGTGGATGCCGCCCCTGCCCTCCTCTATGCCGTGGGCGATCTTTCCCTGCTCAACGCTCCCTGCGTGGCCATCGTCGGTTCCCGCAAATGTTCTCAGACCGCTCAGGACTTCGCCGATATCATCGCTGAAGACCTTTCGAAGGCTGGCGTGACCGTGGTCTCCGGCCTTGCCTTCGGCATAGACGGAAGGGCCCAGCGCTCCGCCCTTCGCGGCACGGGGCGCACCATCGCCGTTCTGGGCGGCGGTGTGGATGTCCCCTACCCTGCCACGCACACCGAACTTTTCGGCAAGGTGGCGGAATCCGGCCTCCTTGTCAGCGAATTTCCCCCCGGCATGAAGCCCCGGGCTGGATTCTTCCCGGTGCGCAACCGTATCATCAGCGGCCTTTCGCTGGGCGTGCTGGTCGTGGAAGCCCTGAGCGAGAAAAGCGGCAGTCTCATCACAGCCAGACTTGCCGCCGAACAGGGGCGCAACGTCTATGTGCCTGCGCCAGACGCCTTGCACGGTCTTTACGCGGAAGGCACGAAAAAACTGCTCATGGACGGAGCCTTCCCCATCTACAGGGCCGACGATCTCCTTGCCGACCTCATGCCACATCTGCGGCAGGCGCTGAACGCCATGCCTTCGCCGAAGCGCATCCTTGAAAAAGAAACGCCTGTGCCTCCTGCTTCTTCTGCGCCCTGCCCTGCCGAGCCTGAACGAGAACACCGTCCCACACTTTCTGAACGCCCCCTGCCCTCTCCGGGGAACGACGAGGACGCCCTTCTCGCCTTGCTCCATGCCGCGCCGCTCTGCCCGGACGACCTGCTCCTTGCCCTGCAGGAAAACGACGGAAGCTGGAATGCGCCGCGTATGCTCTCCGCCCTTATGATGCTGGAAGTCAAAGGGCAGGTACGCCGCCTTGCCGATTCCCGCTACGAGGTGCGCCCGTGAGACGCATCGAAGCCATAGCCGCCCAGCTTCCCGACAATGCCAGACTCTTTCTGGCATGGCTGGAATATCAGAAGGGCGCTTCGGAAGCCACGGTGGAGGCGTATGCGCAGGATATCCTGGACTTCGAGCAGTATCTGGACGAATTCGGAGTTTCGCTTGCCGCTCCTGCGGATATCGACAAGCAGATGGTGCAGGGCTTCACGGCGCATCTGTTCCGCAAGGGCATAGCCCCCAGCTCCCGCGCGCGCAAGCTGTCCGCCCTGCGGACGCTCTTCCGCCATCTCCAGCGCCTGCACAAGATAGAGGCCGACCCTGCGGCAGGCGTACGCAATCCCAAGCAGGATCAGCGCCACCCCGCCATGCTCAATGTCGATCAGATGTTCACCCTGCTGGCCGAAGCCGGGGAGGACGCAAGCGCCCCTGCCACGGTCTCCAGCCCTGAAGAGGTCATGGCCCTGCGGGACAAGGCCCTGCTGGAACTGCTCTACGGTTCGGGCCTGCGCATCTCGGAAGCGCTCGACCTTGATGTGGACGACATTCGCCCCGGCTCTGCGGCCCTGCTCGTCATGGGTAAGGGCTCGAAACAGCGGCGGATACTTCTCAGCGATACCTGTATGGCCGCCCTTGCCCGGTGGATGGCCGCCCGGGAGCAGGTTCCGCCCCAGCACGGCGAACAGGCCGTTTTTCTTGGCAGACGCGGCAAAAGGCTGGACCGCAGGCAGGCGGCCCGCATCCTTGACGAACACGCCAAGCTGGCAGGCATCCCCCAGCACGTTTCGCCGCACGATATGCGCCATTCCTTTGCCACGCATATGCTGGAAAGCGGGGCCGACCTGCGCGCCGTTCAGGAGCTTCTCGGCCACAGCCGCATCTCCACCACCCAGCGCTACACGCATCTTGACCTCAACGCCCTCACCCGCATCTACGACGCCGCACACCCCCTTTCCCGCAAAAAGTAAACGCCTGCACGTTTCCGCACAGGCGCTTACGGGGACTATGATTTTTTGCTGAAGGCTCAGGCCCAGCGGCTGGAACGATGCACGCTTCCGTCAGGCATGATGAGGCAGCAGGCCGTGTGCGGCATACGCTCGATGAAGGCCATAGGTTCTGCCATGACGCAGAGCGCCGTGGCCAGAGCGTCGGCTTCCATCGCCGTGGGGGCGATGACCGTCGCGCTCACGGGGCGGATGCCCGTACGGCCCAGCGGGTCGATCAGGTGGCTGGTTCCCCGGGCGGCGGATTCGTAATTGCCGGAAGTCGCCATAGCCTGCCCCTTCAGGGCGCAGACAGCGGGATAGGCGGTCTTGCCTTCGTACTTGCCGGGGTTCTCCACGGCCACCTTCCACGGCTTTCCGGCCTTGGAGCCGTGGGCAACGATGTCGCCGCCGGCATTGATGAGGAAATCGCGCACACCGGCACGGAGCAGATGCTTGGTGCCCAGATCGGCAATGTAGCCCTTGGCGATGCCGTCAAGGCTCATCTTCATGCCGGAGCGTTCAAAGCGGACGGAGGAACCGTCGATGCGCACACGCCCCATGCCCACCAGAGCGCGGGCTTCCTTCGCGTCGGCCCCGCTGTTCATGGCTTCCAGCATGGGGAGCACCGTGGGGTCGAAGGCTCCGGCTGTGCGCTGATGGATGCGCGAGGCGGCAAGGATGACTTCCGTGGCTTCGGCGGGCATATCGCGGAGCGCTCCGGCCGTATTGAGCTGGCCGAGGGCGGAAGCGCTGTCGAAGCGGGTAAGCAGGGCTTCGGCACGGGCCATAGCGCTGAACGCGCCAGCCACAGCTTCGGCCGCGCGGCTCTCGCCGAGCCCATAGGTCGTTACCGAAACGAAAGTCCCCATCATAAGGCGGGTATCGGTGTGCAGGGCAGTCTTCATGCCGCCCTGCATGGAGGCAAAGGCAGGGAAGGGAACAGCGGCCAGCACGGCAGCTCCGGCGAGCTGTTTGAGGAAGGAACGGCGGTCGATCATACGTACCTCTATGACGTGTGCCTTAGGCGGCAGGCTGGCTGTTTTCCTGAGCGGGAGCCTCGGCGGCAGGAGCGGCCTCAGCAGGCAGGGACACATGGCGGAGATGGATGATGTGGCGGGGGCATCCCTTGGCGCAGGCCTGATCGCAGTCGCCTTCGTAGTTGAGGCAGGCCATGTGGTCGATGACGATCTTGTCGCCCTGCATGGAAATAGCCTTGGCCGGGCAGAGCTTCACACACTTGGAGCAGTGGATGCAGCCCACGGAGCAGACGTCCATGACGGCCTTGCCCTTATCCTGCGTGGAGCAGGAAATGGCGACCTTGGCGCGCTTGGGGATGAGCTCGAGCACGCCGCGGGGGCAGGCCTTCACGCAGGAGCCGCAGCCCGTGCAGACCTGAGAGTTCACCTTGGCCACACCGTCGGCAAGGTAGATGCCGTCGAAGGAGCAGACCTTCACGCAGTCGCCGAAGCCGAGGCAGGAATACGTGCACTGGTCGGCGCCACGATGCAGGGCGGCCACGGCGGCACAGGTGGAAATGCCCTGATAGTCGAAGCGGCGCTGGACCTTGCCGTGGTTCTTGTCACAGCGGCGGTACACGCGCAGGGGTTCCATTTCTGCCGTGAGCTTGCCGGTGAGTTCGCCGATGGCGGCGGCGCACTGGGGGCCGCCCACCACGCAGAGGTTGGGGGAAACGGAATCGTCGTTCACCACGGCCACGGCATAGCCTTCACAGCCGGCGTAGCCGCAGCCGCCGCAGTTGGCACCGGGCAGGGTCTCGCAGATCTGTTCCACACGGGGATCTTCCGGAACCGCGAACACTTTCGACGCCATAGCCAGAAGGGCCGCAGCCACGAGCCCAAGGCCGGTCAATGCTATTACAGAGGTAAGGACCATATTTCTTTCCTTGTATCCTGAAAGCGTTTAGAGGACGTACGGCTTAGACCATGCCCTTGAAGGCCATGAAGGTAAGGGCCATGATGCCGGCCATGAGCAGGGCGATGGGGGTTCCCTGCATGGCCTTGGGCACGCGGCAGGTCTCAAGGCGTTCGCGCACACCGGCCATGAGGATCAGGGCCAGCAGGAAGCCTGCACCGGTGGCGAAGGCGTAGATAAGGGAGTCGATCAGGCCGAGCTCGTCGCGCTGGACCATGAGGGTGACGCCCATCACGCAGCAGTTGGTGGTGATGAGGGGCAGGAAGATGCCCAGCGAGGCGTACAGCGGGGGAATGGCCTTCTTGAGGAACATTTCCACGAACTGCACCAGCGCGGCGATGATAAGGATGAAGGCCAGCGTCTGCAGGTAGCCGAGGCCGAAGGGGTTGAGCAGATACTTCTGCGCCACCCAGGTGAACATGGTGGCCATGACCGTTACGAAGATAACGGCCGAGCCCATGCCGATGGCCACGCCTTTTTCCTTGGAACAGCCCACGTAGGGGCACTGGCCAAGGTTCTGCGACAGAACGATGTTATTGACAAATATAGCGGAAACAAACACTTCGAAGATGCTCATCAGAGTTCTCCTGTATTCCTTTGCATCGTAGCCGGGCCAGAGGCTCAGCCCTTGTTCTGGCCGCTGGAGCAGCCGGGGCAGGCACCGCCGCAGCTAGGCATCTGCGAGGCATGGAGAAGAACGAAGGGAGTGGACTCGTTCCTTCTCTTGATCTGCCAATGGGTCATGAAGTTCATCAGGGCGAGGATGAGGCCAAGGCAGATGAACGCGCCGGGAGCTTCGACCATGATGGTGAAGGGCTCGAAGCCTTCCCACATGATGAACTTGCCGAACAGCGTGCCCGCGCCCAGAAGTTCACGGATGGCGCCGAGGAAGGTCAGCGACATGGTGAAGCCGAGGCCCATGCCGATACCGTCGGCAATGGCCAGATGCACAGGGTTCTTGGAGGCGAAGGCTTCCGCGCGGCCAAGGATGATACAGTTCACCACGATGAGCGGCACGAAGATGCCGAGCTGGAGATACAAAGGATAGACATAGGCCTGCATGAGCAGTTCCACGGCCACCACCAGCGTGGCGGAAATAGTGATGAAGCAGGCGATGCGCACCTTCTTGGGGATGAAATTACGCACGGCGGAAATGATGGCATTGGAAAGCACGAGCACGAAGAGCACGGCTATGCCCATGCCGAGGCCGTTCTCGGCATTCTTGGTTACGGCCAGTACGGGGCAGAGGCCCAGCATCACGCGGAAGGGAGGGATCTCTCTCCACAGGCCCTTGGTCAGTTCCTGAATAAAGCGCTGCATGAGAACTCCTTTACTTCCACGTCTCCAGCAGGAGAGGCTTGATTTCCTGATAGATGGCCACCGCGTTGGACACGGCAAGCATAGCGCCCACACTGGACACGGTAGCGCCGGAAATGGCGTCGATCTCGCCGCCGTCGGCCTTGAGCTTCACAGGGAGCTTCTTATCGGGGAACTGGTTCAGGAAGTCGGGTTCGGAAAGGCGCGTACCGATACCGGCGGTTTCCTTCATGGTGGTCATGCCGATGCCGGCAAGGGTATCCTGATGGACATTGAAGCCCACGGCCACGCCGATGTCGCCGCCGTAGCCCTTGCCGAAGGCCTCGATGGCCACTCCGTAGAGCTTGCCGCCCTTCTTAGCAGGGAACACGTTGACCTTGCGGCCGTCCTTCAGGGTGAAGGCCTTGCGGTCTTCGATGGGGGAATTCTCCGCCCCCTTGAAGACTTCGAGGATGGCGGGGCCCTGCACGAAGGTGAGCACCTGGCTCTCGATCTGGGTGGCCGTGCTCATCTTAAGGTAGGAGAGGCTGAAACCGGCAAGGCCGCACAGCAGGCCCAGCACAGCTATCATCTGGATCATGCTTTTCATTACTTGTCCCCCTTCTTCCAGCCGAAGGGCCGAGTGACGACGAGGCCGAACATGGGTGCGAGCAGATTGATGAGCATCACGGCAAAGGGAGCACCGTCGGTATAGATGCCGAAGATGCGGATGATGACCACCAGCGCGCCGCCGGTAAGGCCGTAAAGGCACATGGGAAGGCGGCGGTGCGGGGAGCAGGAATCCTCAGTGGCAAGGAAGAAGGCCGCCAGCACGGTAGTGCCGCTGCAAAGGTGGAACAGGGGGCCGGCATAGCGGGCCGAATCGGCGAACTGGAAGCAGGCGGCGGTGACGGCCACGCCCAGCAGGAAGCAGAGCGGCACTTCCCAGCGGATGACGCCGCGCAGGATGATGAACAGGCCGCCAAGGCAGAGCAGGCCTACCTGTGCCGCGCCAAGGCCGCCGAGCTGGAGGCCGAGGAGCAGATCGGCATAGGACATATCGGCCACAGCGGCCGGGCCGAACTGCTTGAGGCGGAGAAGCGGGTCGCAAAGGTCGGTGAGCAGGATAGTGGAAGTCGCGTCCATGTAGGTGGGGAAGGACACGAAGATCAGCGCCCAGCCCACGAGCACGGCGCTCACGGGGTTGGTTCCGTAGCCGCCGAAGGCCATGCGGCCAAGGCACATGGCACAGCCCACGCCGATGACCACCAGCCACCACGGAGCCGCGGCGGGCAGGAGGAAGGCGAAGAGCACGCCCAGCACGGCGGCAGTGCCGTCGCTCTGGGAGGGCTTCTGCCCCATAGCCTTCTGGCAGAGGAATTCGCAGGCCATAGCCGTGAACACGGAAAGGGCGACGACGCGGATGGCGGGGATGCCCCATATGGCGAAGGCCGCAAGCATGGCCGGAGCAAGGGCTATCAGCGTGTAGATGCTGTTGCCGCGTATGGTGCGGCCGCAGTGCCAGAACGGCGGAACGCTGATGGCAACCATGATATCGTTATTGGCAGATTTGCTCATATCGGTTCTCGTTGAGAGCTTGTTATCGTGAAGGAGGAAGGCCTCAGTCCTTGCTGACAGGGACTATGGGGGTGAGCTTGGCCATTGCCTCTTCCTGACGCAGCTTGCTCACGGCAAGGCGTATGTACTGGAGCACGGGGCGGCGGGCAATGCACACGTAACTGCACAGGCCGCAGTCCACGCAGAGGTGGAAGTTCTCCTTCCGCGACATGCCGTACTTGTTGAATTCGGCGTAGCGGCTGAGCATGCGCGGGTCGATGCGGGTGGGGCACACCAGCATGCACGCGCCGCAGTTCACGCAGATGCTGTCGCCTTCCATCGGGGGGATGGTCCCCTTGCGGACGACGAAGAAGCCCTGCGTGCCCTTGGTGATGCTTCGGTCGAGCTGGTCGAGGCTTTCGCCGCGCAGGGGGCCGCCGCGCAGGATGGTGTCGCCATTCTTCAGGGTGACGTTAGTGTACTCTATAAGGTCGCCCACGATACTGCCGTTGGCAACGAGGTAGTTCGCCCTGTGCTCGTCCACGCTCACAGTGATAACAGTCTCCATGAGCGGCAGGCCGGTGAGGGCCACGCGGCCGAGGCTCCACACGTTATGGATACCCACGGCGGCCCAGCCTTCCGGGTTTTCCTTCTTGGTGATCTGCTTGATGAGCAGTTCGGAAATACTGTTGGGGTATTCCGGCTCCACCTCGACGATGCGGACCCCGTCCACCTTCACTTCACCGCCCTTGGGTACGGCGAGGATGATCTCTTCGGCGCGGCCGAAGCGGCGCATGAGCTCGATGCCGGCCTTTATCTCGTCAACGTATTCCACGAGCATATCTTCGGCCCAGGTGATGTTCGGTTCGGGGTTCAGGCCGTTGACCACGAGAGTCTTTGTGCGCTGACCGAGGGAACGGGTGTTCACACCGAGCTTCTTCACGGCAAGGACAAGGTCTTCGCCGCGCAGGTCACTGTCCAGAAGTTCCACACGTTCCACTTCGGGGAAGGCAGAGGCGTCCACCTTATCGTCGGGCAGAACGTCGATGAAAATGCTTCGGACGTTGATATCGGAAATGACGCCGTAGACCGGGGCGTGCAGGTCGCCCTTTTCGAGCGAGGGGTGTTCGGCAAGGAGCATACCGGGGTAGACCGGCGTTTTCTTCTTGATATCGGGGAGCAGAGTGAACTGTTCGCGGTTCAGGCGAAGCTTCTTAGGCTTGAAGCCTTCGCGGAAGCGGCAGATATTGCCGTAGACAAGGCGGAAGCGGGGATCGCTGAGGATATTGAATCTTCTTTTCATGGTATTCCGCCTTACTTCATGTGGCACTGGGCGCAGGCGTCCACGGGGCCGCCCTTTTCCTTATGACAGCCGATGCACTGGCCGTGATAGGCGGCCATACTGCCCGGGACAAGCTTCTTGGGTTCCTCTTCGTGGCAGGTGGCGCAGGAAACATAGGCGCTCTTGATGCTCTTGCCGGCAAGGAACTGTTCTCTGGCGTTCACGGTGTCGTGGCACACAAGGCAGTTCTTGGCATCGCCCTTCATTTCGCGGCTGTGACAGTCCACGCACTGGGCATGGCCGGCATCCTTGGCGGAAAGGCTGGCCTTGGCGGCCTCTGCGGCCTTGGCTTCGAAGTAGCCTTCATCCACGTAGCTGGCGTGCGCCTTGCGGTCCCATTCCTTCACCGGGAAGGCGGAAACGTGGTGGCAGGTGGCGCAGGCAAGCTGGTCCTTGCTCATGTTCTGGTGAGCCGTCTTGAAGTCGCCGCCGAAGTCGACGCCGTGGCAGGATTTGCACGACATCTTGAACGACGTCATGGTCCTGTCGTGGCAGGCGTTGCAGCTGTCGGCGTCCTTGGGCGCAAAGGCTTCGTGATGACACTGAGCGCAGGTCAGGCCGTATTTTTCCATGTGCGTCTTATGATCGAAGACCACGCGGCCACCGACGTTGGGCATGAGCACTCTGCCCGGCAGGACTTCTTTTTCCTGCGGGACAAGATAGCCGCCGATAGACAGGGCAAGAAGGACCCCCATCAGACCATATACGAGTTTTCCCACAATTCCCTCCTCGTACTCGATACGGAGCATAGAATGCCGTCAGTATAATAGAGCCCTGTAAAATCTCAAGATATCAGCGGAATTTTTTTGATAAAAATAAAAATCACAATACAAGTCAGCAAAGGTTGAACTGTTTAAACAAACAATTTTCGCCCCCTTCTGCTGACTGTTTAACCAATTTAGAAATATCTGCCTGCAATCACAGAAAAAGGCAGGAGTCCCCTTTCCATCGGAGAAAAGACAGGGGCGATTTTTGAAATGAAGGCGGCCCGTCGAAGACTTTGAACCTTTCTTCACAATCTTCCAAGTCTCTGCGATTTTCCATGCGTCCTCAACTCGCCGGGCCGCATCATGCACGCCCTTCCCCTCGGCGCGCCGTTTCCTTTTTAATGCCCCGAATTTAAGCCGTTGCGCATCCGGCCAAGAAAGGCTAGACTTTTGTGTCTGTAGAATGAAAGGCGGTGCGCTCATGTCTGAAAACCTCCTCCTTGTCGATATCGGCAATACCTGCATCAAGCTGGTCTTTGCCCGCCCCGATGCCCTGGAGGCTTCCTATACTCTGCCCACACGGGCACAGCATACGCCCGACAGCCTCGGCCTCGCCCTGCTCCAGCTTCTCGGCCTGCGCGGCCTGAACGCCGGAGATATCGAAGCCTGCGCCGTCTGTTCCGTCGTGCCGGACGTGTACAGCCTGTTCCGCGATGCCTGCAGGAAATACCTCGGCCTCTCGCCCCTCACCTTCCCCGGCGACTTCGAGCTGGATATGGTGAACGGCTACGACCAGCCGCAGGAAGTCGGGGCCGACAGGCTGCTTGCCGCCTACGCCGCGCGCCAGCTCTTCCCCGAACCGGCCTCCCTCATTTCGGTGGACTTCGGCACCGCCACCACCTTCGACTGCGTGAGCGGAAGGACGTACCTCGGCGGCCTCATCTGCCCCGGGCTTTTCTCCGCGCGCAACGCCCTTGCGGCCAATACCGCCAAACTGCCGCGCATCTCGCTGGACGTGACGGAAAACAGCGCCATCATAGGCCGCAACACCGCCACCAGCATGAACCACGGCTTCCTCTTCGGTTTTTCGGCCATGACGGAAGGCCTCTGTGAGCGCCTGAAGGCACAGCTTCCCGGCCCTGTTTTCGTGGTGGGGACGGGCGGCATAGCACAGGACCTTTCCGGCATATGCCGCGCCTTCGACGCCATAAGGCCCGACCTCATCCCCGAAGGCCTGCGCCTCGTATGGAACGAAAAGCAGGCCCGCAGCATCCGTTAGATATCTTCTCTTACCCGGGCCAAGCCCGGCATAACCAAGGAGTTTTCCCATGAACAGCAGCACTATCGCTTCCGTCTGGGCCCGCGAGATCCTCGACTCCCGCGGCAATCCCACTGTCGAAGTAGAAGTCAGCCTCGAATCCGGCCACGTCGGCCGCGCCGCTGTGCCTTCCGGCGCTTCCACCGGCAGCCGTGAAGCCCTTGAACTGCGCGACGGCGACAAGAAGCGCTACAAAGGCAAGGGCGTGACCCTCGCCGTTGAACACGTGAACGGCGAGATCGCCGAAGCCATCATCGGCCTCGATGCCCTGCGTCAGGTGCAGGTGGACAACACCCTCATCGACCTCGACGGCACCGACAACAAGTCCCGCCTCGGTGCCAACGCCATGCTCGGCGTTTCCATGGCCGTGGCCCGCGCCGCCGCCGAATACCTCGGTCTGCCCCTGTACCAGTACCTTGGCGGCGTGAATGCCAAGATCCTGCCCGCCCCCATGATGAACGTCATCAACGGCGGCGAACACGCCCCCAACAACCTGGACATCCAGGAATTCATGATCATGCCCATCGGCGCCAAGACCTTTGCCGACGCCCTGCGCATGGGTGCTGAGATCTTCCACACCCTGAAGACCATCCTGCACGCCGACGGCCACGTCACCTCCGTGGGCGACGAAGGCGGCTTCGCCCCCAACCTGAACAGCCACGACGAAGCCTTCTCCTACCTCATCAAGGCCATCGAAGCCGCCGGCTACATCCCCGGCGCTGAAGTGGCCCTCGCCATCGAC
Source organism: Mailhella sp. (assembly GCA_017408905.1). Taxonomy (GTDB): domain Bacteria; phylum Desulfobacterota; class Desulfovibrionia; order Desulfovibrionales; family Desulfovibrionaceae; genus Mailhella. The sequence goes on from JAFQTU010000050.1 coordinate 65,510, forward strand.
GCCGCTTCCTCCGAATTCTACAAGGACGGCAAGTACGTCATCGCCGGTGAAGGCCTCGAACTCACCAGCGAAGAGATGGTGGACTGGCTGGAAGACTTCACCGAACGCTACCCCCTCATCTCCATCGAAGACGGCATGGCTGAAAACGACCGCGAAGGCTGGCGCCTGCTCACCGACCGCATCGGCGACCATGTGCAGCTCGTGGGCGACGACCTCTTCGTGACCAACCCCGACATCCTTGCCGAGGGCATCGAAGACGGCCTTGCCAACGCCGTTCTCATCAAGCTGAACCAGATCGGCACCCTGACCGAGACCCTCGACACCATCGAGATCGCCAAGACCGCCGGTTATGCCACCATCACCTCCCACCGCTCCGGCGAAACCGAAGACAGCTTCATCGCCGACCTCGCCGTGGGCACGAACTCCGGCCAGATCAAGACCGGCTCCGCCAGCCGTTCCGATCGTATCGCCAAGTACAACCAGCTTCTCCGCATCGAAGAAGAACTCGATGACGTGTGCTTCTACTACGGCCCCATCCTTGCCGACAACTACGGTTTCGGCAGAGAGGACGACGCTGAATAAGCACTGACGCAAAAGGGGAGGCGAAAGCCTCCCCTTCCCGTATCTGGCCTACTGTAATATTTTGAAATACTGTAAAAACTTCTCTTTTGCCTTCTGAACTGCTATCGTATTCCGAACAGCCGGCAAAAGTCCTCCCGGCTCCTCCATCCCCCGCTATAACATCCTGAACTACGTAGTTGAGGTGCCTATGTCCCGCTTCCTGCGCATCGCTCTCTGCCTCTTCTTCCTCATGTCCCCGGCCCACGCCGCCCCGACGGATGTGGCCGCCGAGGCCGCCAGGGTACAGGCCGCCTACGCCGATATGCAGAGCTTCCGCGCAGGCTTCACGCAGGAGCTCCTCCAGCGCGACAGCGGCATGGTGCAGAAGCGTTCCGGCACTATCGCCTTCAAGCGCCCCCTGCTCGTGCGCTGGGAGACCGCCGTCCCCCACGCCGAACTGCTCATGGTCACGGACAGGGAGATCTGGAACTATCTCCCGGACGAAGAGCTGGCCTACCGCTACTCCCGCGCCCTTGCCGAGGATTCCCGCTCTCTCATCCAGGTCATCACCGGGCAGAGCGCCCTCACCCGCGACTTCGACGTTGAACCCGCCGAAGCCCCGTCGCAGGACGGCCTCGTCCACCTTCTGCTCTATCCCAAGGAGCCGACCACGGAGATGACCGAAGCCCAGATATGGATAGACCCGGCGACCTCGCTCATCCGCCGGGCGCAGGTCATGGACTTCTACGGCAACACCAACACCGTGGAACTGAAGGACCTGCGGAAGAACGCTTCCATCCCCGCTTCCGAGTTCAGCTTCACGCCGCCTAAGGGCACGGAAGTGGAAGACCATGTGGAAGGCGCGCATCCGGCCCAGCGAGCCCTGAAAAATTAGGGAAAACGCACGTCTCGCAGGGATTTGAGCCCTTTTTACGCTGGACGAACCAGAAATTTAAAGCTAAGAAACTCTTTCGCATGGAACAGCAGCACGGCATACTGGTACTGAACAAGCCTAAAGGACTCAGCTCCGCGCAGTGCCTCTCCCGAATCAAGAGGCTCGGCCAGAAGAAGATCGGCCACGCGGGCACGCTGGACCCTATGGCTACTGGTGTGCTCATTGTCATGCTGGGTCACGCCACCAAGCTTTCCAACTACCTTCTGGAAGGCGGCGTGAAGACCTACGGCGGCACGCTCCGCCTCGGTGTTACCACCGACACGTGGGATGCCGAAGGTTCCATCGTTGCCGAGAGCCCTTTGAGCGCGAAAGACCTCGCTCTGGGTTCCGCTCTTGAACAGGCCGCCCGCAGCGACATCGCGGCCTGGCTGGACGTGAAGGAACAGCCTGTTCCTCCGTATTCCGCTGCAAAGCACCAGGGCCAGCCCCTGTACAAACTGGCCCGCGCCGGCATGGAAGTGCCGCAGAAGGTGAAACAGATAGAAGTTTCGTACGCCGATGTTCAATGGGTGAACATGCCGGACGTACGATTCCGGGTAACGTGCAGTTCCGGTTCCTACATACGGTCCCTGGCCCACAGCTTGGGGATTCGACTTGGGTGCGGAGCCATGCTCACGGAACTGACCCGGGAATACAGCCACCCGTTCGGTCTGGATGTCAGCCACACGTTGGATGAGATCCTCGCCGAGCCAGAGAAGCTTGCTGAATGGGTCCTGCCCATCAGCGCCGCCCTCCCCGCCTGGAAGCAGATAACTGCCAATGCCAGACAGGAAGCGGACCTCAAGAACGGCATCGCCGTTCCCCATCTGCCGGACTTCGGAGATTTCCAGCCCGGCGAACGCGCCCTCATCGTGGCGCGCGATGGTTCCCCTCTGGCTCTGACGGAAGCCCGTATGGACAGGGACAAGCCTGTCTGGGCAGTGCTTCGGGGGCTTTTTACCCAATAACCTCTGACATCTGTCAGAGAGGAGGATACCGCTGTGGCTATGGATTCCGCTCAGAAGCAGGCCGTTATCGCTAAGTTCGCCAAGCACGAAGGCGACACCGGCTCCGCCGAAGTTCAGATCGCTCTTCTCACCGCCCGCATCAATGGTCTCGCCGACCATTTCAAGGCCAACAAGAAGGACTTCCACTCCCGCACCGGCCTGCTCAAGCTCGTCGGTCAGCGCCGTAAGATGCTGAACTACCTCAAGAAGACCGACATTCAGGGCTACCGCGCCCTGATCGAACAGCTCGGTCTCCGCAAGTAACTCTCGTTACGCATGGAATCAAAGGGGGAGTGGAAGAAATTCCGCTCCCCCATCCTGC
>JAFQTU010000051.1 GCA_017408905.1 Mailhella sp.
AGGGTATACCCGATCCCATTCCGAACTCGGCAGTCAAGCTCTTCATCGCCCATGATACTGCATACTTTTGTGTGGGAAAGTAGGCCGATGCCAAGGTTTTCTTTAGAAAGGCCGTCATATGACGGCCTTTCGTCGTTTAAACGCCCTGCATACTAAAGCCCCGCCGTGTCCTTTCTCGGAGATGGGCGGGGCTTTGGGCGTTTTTGTAACCTGCCTCTTGACCGCCTCCTGATTTTGTGGCCTTGATAGGGCAGCTTCCTGGAGGGCTCACATGAAAAAATATTTCCTTATTGCTGTCTATCTGCTCGCGCTTATGCTGGCGGCTGGCTGTTCCAAGACGACTGGCGTCATGCCGTGGTCGGAGACGCATTATTCTGTTTCCGCCGATGTGGACAAAACCGTCTTCACCAAACCTTCTGATGCCGAACAGCTTGCCTACAAGGAGGCCAGCCGCTTCTGTTCCGCGCTGGGGCAGGGGGTGAACGTCAGGAATTTCCGCCACATGGAAACGTGGACGCACTATTCCGTGAAGCTTATTTTCCGCTGTATCCCTTCGAAGGAGGAATCCCAGGCCGAAAAGGAAGGCTTCCAGAAACTCGATGTTGAGATGCTTTGATATTGTTTACAAAAATGTAATAAAGCAAGCCGCTCTTGGAGCGCTTTAGCATTTTTCTTTTCAAAAATGTCATTTTTCTTGACTTTCTGACCTGATTCCGTATCTTCGGGCTAGGAGAAGTCTGCGTTTTCAAAGGCTTCCATATCCGGCAGGCCCGGTTTCAGCCGAAAGCCTGCCACGTATTTCCCTGAATACCTCTTCCTTACGGAGCCCCAATACTATGTCGAAGATCAGAATCGGTATCGTTGGTTACGGCAACCTTGGCCGCGGCGTTGAACTCGCCGTTGCCGCCAATCCCGACCAGGAACTCGTGGCCGTGTTTTCGCGCCGCGACCCCGCTTCGGTGAAGATCCTTACCGAAGGCGTGCCTGTCTGCTCCCTCGCGGACGTCGAGAGCTGGAAGGGCCGCATCGATGTGATGATCCTCTGCGGCGGTAGTGCTACCGACCTTCCCCAGCAGACTCCCGCCCTTGCCGCCATGTTCAACGTGGTGGACAGCTTCGACACGCACGCCAAGATTCCCGCGCACTTCGAAGCCGTGGACGCCGCCGCCCGCCCCGCCGGTACGGTGGGTATCATCTCCGTGGGCTGGGACCCCGGCATGTTCTCGCTGAACCGCCTGTACGCCGAATGCATCCTGCCCGAGGGCAAGGACTACACCTTCTGGGGGCGCGGCGTGTCGCAGGGCCATTCCGACGCCATCCGCCGCGTGAAAGGCGTGCGTGACGCCCGCCAGTACACCGTGCCGGTAGAAGCCGCTATGGAAGCCGTGCGTTCCGGCTCCTGCCCCGAACTGTCCACGCGCCAGAAGCATCTGCGCGAGTGCTGGGTGGTGGCCGAAGAGGGCGCCGACCTTGCCGCCATCGAGAATGAAATCAAGACCATGCCCAATTATTTCGCGGATTACGATACCACGGTGAACTTCATCTCGCAGGAAGAGCTTGACCGCGACCACAAGGGCATCCCGCACGGCGGCTTTGTCATCCGCACCGGCAAGACCGGCCTGAACGGCGAGACCGGCCACATCATCGAGTACTCGCTGAAGCTGGGTTCCAACCCTGAATTCACCTCCAGCGTACTGGCCGCCTATGCCCGTGCCGCCTACCGCCTTGCGCAGAACGGCCATTCCGGCGCAAAGACCGTGTTCGATGTGGCCCCCGCGCTCCTTTCTCCCAAGGATCCCGCCGACCTGCGCGCCCACCTGCTGTAACCAGCCGGCCCAGCCCGCCTTCCAGTGCGGCAAATCATGTCCTTCTCATAGCCAAACACCCCGACATCTTTCGATGCCGGGGTGTTTTTGTGTAAAAGTTAGACGTGTAGAAGTTTGAGGGCGGCAACGCCGAGCAAGGCCAGCAGAAGCCCGACAAGAAGGATAAGGCCGTGCGCGACAAGGACGCAGTCCCCGGCCTTGGCGGAGCGGCGGATATAAGCGAAGAGCGCCAGCAGGGAAAGGGCGGAAGCCGCGAGCACGGCGAAAGTCCAGGCTGTCATGATGCCTCCTTTTCCGCAGGATAGCCCGGAACAGGCGGCAGGGGAAGGCTCTTCTGCGGGGCGGCCCGGCCTTGCCGCCCGGGTGCAGGGCTGGAGAGGGCGGCACTCCGCGCGGATTCTCCCTTGACGGAAGGCGCGGCCTTCACGATAATAGGAAATCAGCCTCTGGAGGATTCTCATGGAACATACGGAAGTCGGCGTCATCATCCTTACGTATAATGACTGGCAGAACACGCTGGCCTGCCTTGAGTGCGTTCATGCGCAGAGCGACCTGCCGCACCGCATCGTGGTGTGCGACAACGGTTCCGACAACGATGTGGCGGACCGCATCCTCGAAGGCTGGAGCCGCATTGCCGAAAAGCATGGCCTTGAAGAACCGGTGGAAGTCTATGGTTCCGACGTTTCCGGCGGCCAGCTCGTTCTCCTGCGCCTTGAAGAGCCCGAGACCCTTGCCGGGGCTATGAACACGGGTATGCGCTTCCTGCTCTACGACCGCGACTGCCATGCCTTCTGGCTGCTGCGCAACGATTCGCGCCCCGAATCCTTTGCGCTGGCCGCGCTCCTGCGCCATCTGGACGACGAGGACCTCAAGCTCCCCATCGGCATGGTGGGCTCGACCCAGCTCGTGTCCGATTCCGACATCCTCGAATGTGCGGCTGGCGGACGCTGGAGCCGCTGGACCGGGCATCAGATACCGCTGGACAAGGGCCTTGAACGCCACGGCCTTTCCGACCGTAAGGAGATCGCCCAGAAGCTGGACTACGTGTCTGACGCGTCCTGCCTCATCACGCGCGATATGGTGGATAAGATAGGCCTTTTTGACGAGCGCTTCAGCGGCTTCTATGAGGACGTGGAATACGGCATCCGCGCCAAGAAGGCCGGCTTCGCCCTGAACTGGGCTCCCGGCGCCCTTGTGCACCGCGCCGGATGCGACGCCTCGAGCCTGACGCCCTTCCTCGATATCACCGACGACCCGGAACTCTCGCCCGAAGACGACGTGAAGTTCATCCGCGCCCGCTTCTACCTTCTGCGCAAGGCGCACCCCGTGGCGCTCATCTTCATGCTCATCGCCCTGCCGTTCTCGTGGCGTACCCTGCGTTCCCGCCGTGGGCGCCGCCGCCTCGTCATGCGTGCCGCCCTTGAAGGCGCGAAGGGCAAGATGAAGTAAGGCATTTCTGGATTTTGCGAAGGGGCAGGGAAGACTTTTCAAAAGTTTTCCCTGCCCCTTCAAACTCTCCTGCCCTTTTCCACGACTTTTGATTTGCAGCCTGCCGCTTGATAGCAGAAGCCCCGCCGGTCATACGATCAGCGGGGCTTTGCCTATTAAAAAGTTTTGAAGGGGATGGGGGTGCAGGGGGAAGGGGGGGACTTTTTCAAAAGTCACCCCTTCCCCCTGCAAATTCCCCCCCCTTACTTCGCTTCGAAGAACGCCTGATAGGCGAGCTTGGCGGCGTAGATATCCGGCACGGAGGCCAGTTCGAAGGGCGAGTGCATACCCAGCAGGGCCGGGCCTGCGTCCATGACGTCCATGCCGTAGGCGGCGAGGAACAGGGCCACAGTACCGCCGCCGCCCATGTCCACCTTGCCGAGTTCGGCCATCTGCCACGGGATGCCGCGCTCATCCAGCACACCGCGCATCCAGCCTATGTATTCGGGGTGGGCGTCGTTCGCGCCGTACTTGCCGCGCGAGCCCGTGAACTTGCACAGCGAAAGGCCGAAGCCGAAGAAGGCGGCGTTCCTGAGCTCGTGGCGGTCCTGCCAGTCGGGATCGACGGCGGCGTGCACGTCGCCGGAAAGCGCCTTGGTCTTCATCATGATGCGGCGGAAGGGCGTTTCGGGTTCCCACGCGGCGGCCATGTCTTCGATGCAGTACTGGAAGAAGCGCGAGCTTGCGCCGGTGGAGCCGTCCGAACCTATTTCCTCCTTGTCCCAGAAGATGAGGCAGGAGGTGTATTCCGGCTCTTCGGCTTCAAGGAAGGCGCGCAGGGCGGTATAGACGCAGATGCGGTCGTCGTGGCCGTAGCCGCCCACGATGCCCTTGTCGAGCCCCACCCAGCGGGCAGGCCCGGCGGGCACGGCCTCGAGCTCGGCGGAAACGAGGTCGTCTTCGCAGATGCCGTATTTCTCGTTCAGAAGTTCGAGCATACGGGCCTTCACGGCTTCCTTGGGGGCGTCGGCCGCGCCTTCTTCCTCGCCCTTGAGCACGGGTTCGTGGCCGAGGATGAGGTTCAGCTTCTCGGCGCTGAAGGCATCGGCCAGCGGGGTGGAACCGTCCTTGTGGGAGAGGTGCGGCAGAAGGTCGGCAATGGTGAACACGGGTTCGCTTTCATCCTCGCCCAGCACCACGGGGATGCGCGTGCCGTCGGCCTTCACCACCACGCCGTGTATGGCGAGTTCGCGGGCAAACCACTGATATTTGCGCAGGCCGCCGTAATAATGGGTCTTGGCCTGCCCCACGCCCACCTGCTCGATGAGCGGGCGCTGCTTGAAGTCGAGGCGCGGGGAATCGGTGTGCGCGGAAACAAGGCGTATGCCGTCGGCAAGGGGGCGGCGGCCCTTGCGCGCCACGAAGATGGCCTTGCCGTGCAGGGCCTGCCATGCTCTGCCCGTGCCGAAGCCCTCGGCATAGCCGGCTTCGAGCAGACGGGATATCACTTCGTCCACGGTCTCGCGTTCGGTCTTGGAAGCGGTGAGGAATTCCATGTAGTCCTTGGCAAGGGCGTACATGGCTTCGCGGTGTTCAGGGGAGCGGTAGATCTCCCAGCCGGATCTCGGGGAGGAAACAAGGTCTTTTCTATCGGGCATGGTTCATTCCTTTGGGCTTGGGCTCATGTCAGCGCGGCGGCCAGCATGGCGGCAATGGTCTCGAACTCCGCGTCGTCCAGCGTGCGCGGGTCGAGCATGAAATATTCCCCTTCAAGGCGGCCGATCACGGGGATGTCCACGGAAAGCAGGCGCTCCTTGAGTTCGGTTGCGGAGCAGGCGAGCGGCTTCACGCAGACCAGCGTGGTGGCCATGCCCTGTTCCGGGAAGGAGCCGCCGCCCACGCGGGAGAAGTCCTTCTTGAGCTGGAGTTCGGCAAGGGGCGCGCCGTTCTTTTCGAGGCGCTGACGCAGGACGCCGCACAGTTCTTCGGCGCGGCGGCTGAGTTCCTCGGCGCTCATGGTGAGGCGGCGCAGGGTGGGGATGGACGAAAGCGCGGCATCCCGGTCGCGGTAGAGGCGAAGGGTAGCTTCCAGCGCGGCAAGGGTGAGCTTGTCGCATCGCAGGGCGCGCAAGAGCTGGTTACGCTTCATGCGCGAAATATATTCCTTTTTGCCGACGATGATACCGGCCTGCGGGCCGCCGAGCACCTTGTCGCCGGAGAAGGTGACCACGTCCACGCCGGAGCGCACCACTTCCGGCACGGTGGGCTCGTCGTGCAGGCCCCACGGGGAAAGGTCGATGAGACTGCCGGAGCCGAGGTCTTCGAGCATGGGCAGGCCGTGGGCGTGGGCGAAGGCCGAAAGTTCGCGGGCGGGAACAGCGGAATGGAAGCCGATGATGCGGTAGTTGGAGGGGTGCACCCAGAGAAGGGCGCGGGTGCTTTCGTTCAGGGCTTCCGCGTAGTCGGCAAGATGGGTGCGGTTGGTGGCTCCCACTTCGCGGAGCACGGCCCCGCTCCGGGCCATGACATCCGGGATGCGGAAAGATCCGCCCACTTCCACGAGCTGGCCGCGCGAGATGACCACTTCGCCGCCCTTGCACAGGGTGTCCAGCATGAGGAGCACGGCGGCGGCGTTGTTGTTCACCACAAGGGCGGCTTCGGCCCCGGTGATGTCGCAGAGCAGGCCTTCCACAAGGTCCATGCGGTGGCCGCGCTCGCCGGTGGCAAGGTCGAATTCAAGGTTGCAGTAGCCCTCGGCGGCAAGCTTCACAGCCTCCTGCGCTTCGCGGGCCAGCACGGAGCGGCCGAGATTGGTGTGCACCACCACACCGGCCCCGTTGATGACACGGCGCAGGCGCGGCTTTTCGGCCTTGTCCACAGCCGTGCCGATGCGCGAGATCAGGGCTGGCAGGGCCAGTTCTTCCGCATCGGTGATGCGGCCTTCGCGTATGCCGGAGCGCAGTCCGTCCAGCTCGCGGCGCACATGGGCAGTGAGCACAGCATGGGGGACGGACGGGAACAGCGTTTCGAGGGCCTTGAGGCAGGCATCGACGGAAGGCAGGGCGCGATAGAGGGGCATGGTCTCTCCTTTGATAAGGATATGCCGAGAGGGTAAGGCCGGAAGCGGCGATGTCAACTCAGGCCCAGATGACGTTCGCCATGAAGGGCGCGTTCAGGGCGCTGGCGGTATCGACTTTTTCAAGCTCCTCGATGAGCTCGGCGGCTTTTTCCGCAAAGCGCTGGATGGCGTTGGCAAGGCGGGCGGCGTCGAGGCCCTCTTCCTCCAGTTCCAGCGAGTAGAGCAGGGCGCGCGTAGGGCCGTAGAGACCGATGTGGCCGCCGCCGATCTGCGAACCCAGAAGGCTGGCCTTCAGGAGGAATTCGTACAGTTCGCTGTTCGCTTCGGCAGGCAGTTCGCGCAGGCTGCACCAGAGCACGAGGCGTTTCAGCCTGTCGTCACGCTCGAAGGCTATGGTCAGGCCGTTCACCGCGGCCGAGGCTGTGCCGCGGGAAGCTTTGCCGGGAACTGCACCGCAGGCGGCAAGGGCTTCTTCCAGCAGGGGGCTGATATCGTTCATCTCTACTCCGATGGGCCGTGTCGGCCCGGACTGTTCTGTGAAAGGCGGGGCTAGTCGGGAAGTTGGATTTCCAGCGCCTGGCTGGACATACGCAGGAAGGAGCGTTCGCGGGCTATCTGGAAGGCCAGCAGGCCCGGCGACCAGTTCTTCGAGATGTCCTGCGGGGAGGCGTTGCGCACCACGATGCGGCTGGGCCTGTAGGAAGCGGTGTCGGCCAGCAGTTCGCTCACCTTCTTCTGGGCGGCGTGGCGCTCTTCTTCGCTTCCCATGCCCCGGGCGCGCGCCATGAGTTCGCGCACTTCGGCCAGCACCGAGGCCTTGAGCGAGCACTTCAGGCTGAGGCGCGCCGTGGGCGGCAGGCCCGTGACCAGCTTGTCGAAGGCGGTGGCGAAGGCCGGATCGGCATGGATCTTCTTCTCCACGTCTTCCGGCATGAACATATGGCAGATGAGCTCGCCGCTGAGGCCGCCCGTGGCGAATTCGTAGTCCATGCTGGTGTCGGGCATGATGCCCTTCTCTCCCGTGACCAGCGTGCAGTCCTGCCTGACCGCCAGCGAGAGGTTTTTGGCTTTGTTCAGCCCCGTCAGGGTAACATAGGTTTCGCTGGCTGTAGCACCCGCGCCGATGGTGGCGATCTGCGAGAAGCCTATGTTACGGCTGAAGGTGATCTTCTGCCCGAGGGCGTTCTCCTCCACGGAGCGGGCCACGCCGCCGCTGAATTTCGTCTTGAAGGTGAGCGACGAGGACAGCGCGACGGGACTGCCGCCGAACGTGGTGCCGAAGAGCGTGAACATGGCGCTGATACCGATGTCGGCGCTGACGGAGTGGCCGTGCACGAAGCGTATCTGCGAGGCCCTGCGCCAGATGTCGGGGTCGTAGTTCTTGGCGTTCTGCACTTCACCGGCGTGCTTCTTGTCGGCGTTCCGTATGCCTGCCTCCTTGTTGAGGAAGGCGGCAAGGAAGGCTTCGCAGTCTTCCCGGCTGGTGAAGGTGAGGGCTATTCCCTTTTCCCTTTCGGCGTGCGCGTCGCCTTCCAGCGGCAGGACGGCATTGGGCAGCTCCACCTTGAACATGGCGCCCAGCGAAGCGGCCATGCCGCCCTTGAGAAGGACCTGATAGCCGCCCTCGCCAATGTTGCTGACCATGAGGCTGTCCTTGGCCATAGCCTTGAGACGTACGCTGAGCGGCGATGCCAGATTGGTGACGCTGAGCGGCGTGTTCTTGGTGATGATCGGCGAGAACTTCTTGCCCGTGTCGATATTGAGGCCGCGCTCACGGCTGTACACAAAGCCGGAACCGGGCAGGGCGGCTTCGGCCATGAGCATACGCACGCCTTCACGGCGGCGGCGAGAGTCGCCGATGAGGCTGATGGCCGCCTTGTTCCTGCCCGCGCGCCATGCCTTGAAGCGGCTGTAGTGCTCCTCTTCGCGCAGGGCCTGCTTCATTCTGTCGATCGACTGTTTGCCGGACAGGGTCAGTTTTGCCCCGGCCACGTCCTTGAGCTTGTCTTCCCTCAGCGTGCCGTCGTCGTTGATGAGCGATTCCACTGTACTGCGCATCAGGCTGGAGCGCAGGGTGCTGGTGAGGGTCAGCCCCCATGCGTCGAGCTGGTCCTTCACCTGCCTCTGCACGGCTGGCGAGCGCAGGTTGAAGCGGGCGATATCCTGCTGGGATTCGGTGAAGGCCTTGAGCACGGCCGCAGTGATGGTTTTTCTGATGGTATCGATACTGGTTGAGCCGATGCGGGAGACCAGCGCTTTCAGCGCCCTGTCGTGTATCCTGTTGTTTTCCATGATATTGCCGCGGCAGCGCCTGATATTGCGCATGGCAAGGTCGGCTTCCGACATGGCAATGCCGTCATAGGTCCTTCTGGCCTTGAAGAAATGCAGGGCCCTGGCGCGGGGCAGCATGGTCCCGAGCAGGAGATCCATGTCCGGGATATGGTCTCTGTTCCTGCTCCGGGAGAGCGAGAAGGGGTCCACGTCCCGCAGGCTTTCGAGCAGATGCCCGATATTCGACTCGATGCGGGGGCGCGCTCCCTCGTCGGCCTGTTCCAGATCCCGCCTCAGGGCTTCTATCTCGAGCACGGTCTCGGCGATGCGCAGGCGTTCGGGGTGCTTGTGCGGCCACGAAAGGTGCACGAGCTTCTTGTCGGCCGTCATGGCGGCCAGCAGGGCTTCGTTCTCCGAGAGGGTCTGGCGCAGGCCGACGAGTTCCCGGCTGGAGGAGGCGAGGTCCTGCATGGCCTTGGACCTGTTCTGCATCGTGCGCAGGTCTTTCAGGAAGGCCGTACGCTGGGCTTCCAGATCGGCTTCGGTCTGCCGCAGATCGACCCCGGAATCTTCGCGCACCCGGGCGTACATATTGTCCATGAGCCTTGTCATGCGTTCGCGCATCTTGGCATTGATGAGTTCGTCATTGTGCTCGAAGCCCGTTTCGTGGGCGAAGCGCGTTTCGTCTATGATGCCGGTAAGGTCGGCAAGGGTGCGGTCGAGGGCTTCATGGGCCAGATAATTGCCGCTGGTTTGGTAGAAGGCGTTCGTTTTCTCGGCGGCGTGAAAAGTAGGCAGACTGCTTCTGGCCTGCTTCACCACGGTAGCGCCTGCCCTTGCGCCAGCGACTTCGCCTTCGAGGCCGCGCGTGAAGAGCGCGCCTGCCCCGATAAGGGAGCGCATCCACAGGCCGCCCTCTGCGGAAATGGTGGTAAGTCTGGCGTCGAGTTCGGCGGCGTAGCGGGCCGTTGCGTGGTCGAGGCCGAGTTCGGTGCACCAGACCGTGACCTCGTCGTCGAGAGCCTCTTTGGCCCCCGGCAGGATACCGGCCTGCATGGCGCGCATCTGGAGCACGGCGGCATGGGCCATGTGATAGTTGAAGTCTTCCTTTTTCAGGCCTGTGGTGTCCTGAAAGGCCTTCACCAGCGCCGGGGTGAGCAGATAGGAACGGGCGGACAGCGAGGAGTTCGCCAGATGGCCGACAGCCTTCTTCTGGAGCGAGCTGTTCTTCTGATGCTCGAGCACGAATTCCTGAAGGGCGCGGCCCACCATGAGGCTCTGATGCTGGAGCTCGGCGAGCTGTTCATCGCCGGGGCAGAGCATCTTCTTGAGGATGAGGGCCGTGTCGGAAAATTCGCGGGAAGCGCCCTGGAAGATCATGTCCACATAGGCCATGCGCTGGCCGAGGAGCGCGGCCCTGCCCTCGCCGGCGGGCGGCGGAGAGGCCAGTTCATCGAAGAATATCTTCAGCAGGGTGGACTGATGCTCGGGCGAAGAGGCCCATGCCGTACCGCCAAGAAGCGCCGGGACGACGCTGGCGGGGGAATCGCCCCTGCTGAAGCAGTGCGCTACCAGCGCCCGGAAGGATTCCTGCGAAGGCGGCGTGAGGGAGCGGCTCTGGAATTCCCCTTCGAAAAGCCTGTAGAGCTCCGTGGAAAGCCCTTCGCTGAAGTCGCGGAAATCCTCGTTCACCATGCCGATGCCAGCCTCGAAGGCGGGGAGCAGGTTCTCGACGGCGTTGATATCGCCGCTCAGAAAACCTTGGAGGACCCGGGTCTGTTCCTGGCCAAGGCGCCAGATGGATCCGAAATTGCAGAGCTTGCCTATCTTTTCATCGGTCGAAGCCGGAGATTCCACGATGGCCGCTATCTCGGCCATACGTTCGTTCAGGTGACTGCGGCTCGTTATGGCCCGGTCCACCTGCCCCTGCGTTTCCATGAGGCGCAGTTCGATGGCGGTGAGAAGGGCCGGGTCGTCCGCTTCCGTAAGGTGCTCTTTCTGCTCAGCTATGCGGTCCAGTATCTCCTGGATGTGGGCCTGTTTGGTTTCAAGGCCTTCCAGCGTGAGCCGTTCCGTGCTCACGATCTCGTTGCGGTATTCCTTGAGCAGGGCGAAGACGGCCTTATCGACCTCCACTTCGCTTATCTTCCGGCCCTCGATGTCGATATATTCCCTGTCGGGCTGGCCTACGGGCGCGGGGTTCGGCTTCGCGTCTTCCGTTTTTTCGACAGAGGACTGCTCTGTCTGGGAAGCTTCGACCCGCACGGCCTGCCTCGTCTGCCCGGCACTGGCCGTTCGCTCGACCTGTACGGTTTCGTTCAGCTTTGCCCGCCTCAGCTCTCGCATCTCGTCCGGCGTCGGCTGGGGCTTGTCCGTTCTTCTGGCCGCCAGAGTGGCCAGCGTGCTTTCCTCGCTTTTCCGAAGGGCGGCTTCCGGCAGTCTGGAAAGGGAAAGCATTCGTGCCGCCTCCAGTTCCCTGCTGATGGGCGTGGAGCGTTCTTCCAGCACCTGCCGGATGGCGCTCTGTTCGGGAGTCTGCACAGGCGTCGAGCTGTCACTGGCGGACAGGGGCGTTACGTTGCCAGAGGAGAGGATGTCGATGGACTGGCTCATGGAGTTTCCTCATGCCGGGGGCGGCTCGTTTTAGAGATTATTTTCCAGAAGTTCGGGCCAGAGGGCGAACACGTCGCCAAGCAGGTAGAGCGAGCCGCAGATGAGCACCGGGGCGTTTCCTGCGGCCTTGGCGGCGGAAGCGATGGCGGCTTCGAGGCTTTCGGCCGGGCGGGCCTGCGGGCCGAAGAGCGCGGCCAGCTCTTCGCGGGTGGCGGCGCGGGGATTGTCTTGTATTTCAGGGATGAAGACGGGGATGCCGCCCACGGCTTCGCGGAGCATGGCGGTGAGCTTTTCCGGCTCTTTGTCGCGCAGGCAGGAGAAGACGACGGCCCCGGGGCGCAGATGAGGGGGCACGGCGGCACTGTCGCCCAGTGCGGCGGCAAGGGCGGCCATGCCGTGCGCGTTATGCGCGCCGTCCAGCCACAGGGCAGGGCGGGCTTCCCCGGCGGGGGCGTACTGGAGCCTGCCCGGGATGAAGGCCTGTTCAAGGCCGAGCAGGATGGTCGCCCGGTCGGTCTTCCAGCTGAAGCGGTGGCAGAGCAGTACCCATGCGAGGAGCGCCGTCTGGGCGTTCATGCGCTGATGCGGGCCGTGAAGGCCGAGCCTGACGTCCGGCGGGAGCAAGGCGAGCTCCCTGAGTTCGGCAGGGAGCGAGGCCCAGAGCGCCTGCCCGGCTTCCGTGCCTGCGCAGGCGCGGGCCGAGGGCTGGGAGCAGAGCGGCAGGCCGAGTTCGTCCGCACGGGCTTCGAGTACGCGGCGGGCGTCGTCCGGCTGGGGGGCGCTCACGGCAAGCTGTCGGCCGTTCTGCATGGCGTCGGCCTTATCGTCGGCAATGGCGGCTATGGTATGGCCCAGCACCTGCACATGGTCGAGGTCGATGGGCACGAAGCAGGTCATATGGGCGGGCAGGGCGCTTGTGGCGTCGTAGCGGCCGCCCAGCCCGGCTTCGTAGATGACAAGGTCGCAGGAGGCGAGCTCGAAGGCTTCGGCGGCCATGACCGTGAGCAGTTCGAAATAGGTGAGCCCCTCTTCGGCCATGACGGCGCGGGAGGCCAGCCCGGCCCAGCGCGAGGGCGGGAGCATGGCGTGGCCCACGCGGATGCGTTCTTCCGGCTTCACGAAATGGGGCGAGGTGTAGAGCCCGGCTTTCAGGCAGTGGGCCATAGCCAGCGCCAGCAGGAAGGAGGAGGTGGAGCCCTTGCCGTTCGTGCCCACCACCTGCACGGTGGGGCGGGTCAGCCTGTCGAGGCCGAGGGCGGAAAGGGCCCGCTCCATGCGGCCGAGGCCCATATCCATATGGAAGACGCCCAGCCCGTCCAGATGGCGGAGAACGTCGTCGTAGCTGTGGAAGGGAGCGCCGTCGGGCAGGCAGCTCGAAAGATGGTCGTTCATGCGGAACTCGATTTCCGGCGCGGAAGTCAGGCACGGCCGGGGCCGGAAGGCCGGTGTGCGGATGCTGTGGGCCAGAATACAGGAAAACGCAGGGATAGTCTATGAAGCGACTAGGTGAAGCAGGGGGGGGCTTAACAGATTTGATTTTTGGGAGAAGTGGGCTATAGGAAGGGCAGAACATTGCTGGCCACGCCTTTTGTGGCAAGAGAGGATACTATGAGTCGATTCCTGCGTCTTTCCGCCTGTGCGGCGGCTATGCTGGCCCTGGCCGTGCTTGCCTGCCTCCTCCTGCGGGACGACGAGAAAACGGCCTCCGGCGGCCATGAGGTTTCCGGCAGGCTTGTGGGAACCCTTGACGGCGCAGCCCATGACGGGAAGAACGCCGTCAGCAGGGCTGTTCCTGTGAAAAAAGAGGCCGAGGCTTCTGCCGCCCGCACTGGCGAACGTGCCGGGGCGGCCAAGGTCAAGGTCCTTGAACTGGCGCGTGCCGCCGCCGAGAACAGGGCACAGCGTGAAGCCGCCCCTGCCGCCTCTGCTCCGGCGTCGCCGGAAGGGCTGGAAGGTTCGAAGAGTCCGGTGGAAGCGGAAGCCCTCGCCCTCCTCATGTCGGCGGGCGGAGAGCCGAAAGCGCCTGCCGTGAAGCCGGAATCCGCCCAGAAGGCCGCCTCGCAGGGCTCTGCGAAGCCCGCCGTGAAGGAAGTGGAGAAGCCCCAGCCTGCGGCGGCAAAGGCGGAGCCGGAAAAGCCCCTTCCCGAAGTGAAAAAGCCCGCGGTGAAAAAGGCTGAAGCCGAAAAGGCCGCCCCCAGAAAGGCCGAGGTCAGGAAGGCGGAAGCCCGGAAGCCGCAGAGCGCGAAGCTCCGCGTTTCCGCCGTGGAAGCCGCCCTTGCGGCCGCCCGTTCCGGCCGCCTCGCCCCTGTGGAAGATATCCTGATGGAAGACGACCCGGCCAAGACCTACGACCGCGTGGTGACGAGCGCCCGATTCTCCATGAAGGGCAGTCTCATCAAGCTGACCCTGCGCGGCAATTCCCCCATGATAGGCCATTTCTACGTGCTTGAAGGGCCGGATCGCGTGGTGCTCGACCTTGCGGGCAACTGGAAGATAGACGTGCCCAAGGTTCCCAGCAACCGCCTCATCGGAGCGGTGCGCGTGGGCCAGCATGAAGACAAGACCCGCCTCGTCTTCGATATGAAGACCGTAGGCAAGGCGGCCCTCGTGCCGCTGAACCGCAACGCGCTCGAACTGCGCATCCAGTAGCAGGGGGCAGGTATGAACGTCGAAGGCCGCCATTTCCGCACCATCTGGACAGAAGGCGAAGGCGCGGGCGAAGTTCTGCGCATAATAGACCAGACGGCGTTCCCGCACGAATTCCGCATCCTCGACCTCAGGAGCACGGCCGATGTCTGCCGCGCCATCCGGGAAATGTGGGTGCGCGGGGCCGGGCTCATCGGGGCCACGGCCGCGTGGGGCGTGTGGGTAGCCGCGCGCGAGGCCGAACATCTTCCCGCCAAGGAATTCGCCGTACGCATGGCCATGAGCATGGAAGCCCTGCGCGTCACCCGGCCCACGGCCAGCAATCTGGTCTGGGCTCTCCAGCGCCAGCAGAAGGCCATCGAGGGGCTTTGCGGCCCTGCCGCCGTGGCCGCCGCCCATGCCGAGGCGCAGGCCATAGCCGACGAGGACGCCGAATTCTGCCGCCGCATAGGCGAACAAGGCAAGGCGCTCATCGAGGCCATTGCCGCGAAGAAGCCCGGGCAGGCCGTGAACATCCTCACCCACTGCAACGCGGGCTGGCTGGCCTTCGTGGACCACGGTTCGGCCCTTTCGCCCATCTATGCCGCCTTCGACGCCGGTATCCCCGTCCACGTCTGGGTGGACGAAACGCGCCCGCGCAATCAGGGCGCCAGCCTCACGGCATGGGAGCTGGGCCAGCACGGCGTTCCGCACAGCCTGATAGCCGACAACGTGGGCGGCCACCTCATGCAGCACGGCATGGTGGACATGGTGATAACCGGGGCCGACCGCGTGACCCGCTGCGGCGACGCCGCCAACAAGATAGGCACGTACCTGAAGGCCCTTGCCGCCGCCGACAACGGCGTTCCCTTCTATGTGGCCCTGCCGTCCTCCACCTTCGATTTCTCCCTGCGCGACGGGGTGAACGAGATACCCATCGAGGAACGCTCTGCCGACGAGGTGCGCGTGATGTGCGGCGCTCTGCTGAACGAGGAGGGCAAGGCCGCGGGCACGGCCAGCGTACGCATCTGCCCCGAAAGCACCCCGGCCCGCAACTGGGCCTTCGACGTGACCCCGGCCCGGCTCATCAGCGGCCTTATCACCGAGCGCGGCGTCTGCCCCGCCTCGGAAGAAGGCGTGCTTTCGCTGTACCCGGAACAGAGATAAATGCCAGAGGGCTGGGGCTTTCGGCCTTGCCCTTTTTCTGCTTGAAAAGAACGCGGACGACAGGGAGGGCCTCCCTCCCTTCATCCTTTAAAAGGAAAAGCCATGACAGATGAAGGCTATGTGAAATACCAGTGCGTCCACAGCGACGGCCCCGCCCCCGAGCACTCCGCATGGCAGGAGCTCAACGAACTGCGTTCCGACCTTGTGAAGGCCGGGCTGGTCGGAGTGCTTGAGAACGGCGTGGGCTACGGCAACGTGTCCCTGCGGGCGGAAGGCGAAGGCCTGTTCATGGTCTCGGCTACCTCCACCGGGCATATCGCAGAACTCGGGCCGGAGCATTACTGCATGGTCACGGCCTGCGATATCGACGCCAATACCGTGCATTCCTGCGGCCCCATGCAGGCCAGCTCCGAATCCATGACCCATGCCGCCGTGTATGCGGCCTCGCCCGAAACGGGATGCGTCATCCATCTGCATCATGCCGGGCTTTTCGGCCAGCTCCTTGAAGGGCAGGCCCCGGCCACGGCGGCGGACGCGGCCTTCGGCACGCCCGCTATGGCGCGCAGTGTGGAAGAACTGGTGCGCCGCCACCCTGCCGACGGCATCATCGCCATGACAGGCCACCCGGACGGCTTCCTCATGTACGCGCCCAATGTGGCGCATATGCGTGACCTTCTGTACATGCTTTCGCAGGGCTATATCCCCTGCTAGTTTCTTGCGGGAATGTCAGGTTCCTTGCAAAGCGTTGCTTATACTTGATTGCATTGCTGGGGATTTGCTAGAAGGAAGGCTGGACACCCTGTTTCAACCTTCTAAGAAAGGAGTTGCGCCATGCGTTTTCTCGTCGTTCCCGCTCTGACCCTGCTTCTTTCCGCTCCTGCCCTTGCCGCTGGCGAAGGCGGCCCTGCACCGGCCCAGCCCGGGGGATTCAGCGGCCCCGGCGCACAGCCTGCCGTGGACAGCGTGGCCAAGGCCCTCAAGGCTAAGGACGAAGCGCCCGTCGTGCTCGAAGGCTGTATCGTTTCCGCCGGCCCTGAGCGCGAGGAATACGTGTTTCAGGATGCCACGGGCAAAATCGTTATCGAGATAGACGACGAGCTCTTCCACGGCAGAACTGTCACGCCGGAAAATGTCGTCCGCATCTGGGGCGAAGTGGATACCAAGCTGGCCCGCGATTCGGAAGTGGAAGTGGACAGGTTCGAAATCATCCAGTAAAGGCAATGGGTTAGCAGTACGCCTGAAAAAGGGGGGCGGAAGGATACCCCGGGCGACAGGGGAAATATGGCATAAATGTCAGTTTATCGGTGTATTTGTTGCAAAATCTTTCCAGTACTTGCTATTAGGAATGATTTCTATTAGTACTGATTTCAACAGGAATCATTACTGATAACTAACACCGCACCGCAAAAGGAGTACATTATGCGTCTCATCATCGCTTCCGCCCTGACCCTGATCCTCGCCGCTCCCGCTTCTGCCGCTGTTGTCGGTTCCTCCCATTTCGGCGGCTTCAAAGGCCCCGACACCGTCGTCGATGTTGACACCGTGGAAAAAGCCCTTCAGGCTAACGACGAGGCCCCTGTCGTGCTCGAAGGCCGCATCATCTCCGCCGGCCCCAAGCGCAACGGCTACGTCTTCCAGGACAGCACCGGCTCCATCGTGATCGACCTTGAAGGCAAGCTCTTCCATGGCCGCACCGTCACCCCCGAGAACACCGTGCGCATCTACGGTGAAGTGGACACCAAGCATTCCCGCGCCTCCGAAGTGGACGTGGAGCGCTTCGAAATACTCTAAACCTGCGCCTCGGCGCAGAGGCATGAAGGTTTTCTGATGAACAAGATAGGCATCATAGGCGGCAGCGGGCTCGACGACCCCTCCCTTTTCGAGGATCCCCGCGACATCGACATGGATACCCCTTGGGGCAAGCCGTCCTGCACGCTCCGTGAAGGCCTTATCGGCGGCGTTCCGGTGGTGCTCATGGCCCGGCATGGGCGTGAGCACACCATCCCGCCCACGCAGGTGAACTACCGCGCCAATATCTGGGCGCTGAAGGAAGCCGGATGCACCCATATCCTTGCCAGCACCGCAGTCGGTTCTCTGCGTGAGGAAATAGGACGCGGCGACCTTATCCTGCCCGATCAGTTCATCGACTTCACCCGTTCCCGCAGACTTTCCTACTTCGAGGAGTTCCAGCCCCACGCGCCCGTGCATACCGCGATGGCCGAACCCTTCGACGCCTCTCTCCGCGCCATCATGAAGGAAGAGCTCGAGGCTATGGGCGTGCGCTTCCACGAGGCCGGTACGGTGGTCACTATCGAAGGGCCGCGCTTCTCCACCCGTGCGGAGTCGCGCATGTTCCGCATCTGGGGGGCCGACATCATAAACATGAGCATCGCCACCGAAGCCATCATGGCTAACGAGATGGGTATTCCCTACGCCGCAGTGGCCATGAGCACCGACTACGATTCGTGGAAAGAGGACGACGTGGTAACGTGGGAAGCCATTCTGGCCGTTGCTCAGGCCAATGCCGAAAAAGTGCTGACATTGTTCAAGAGGGTCATCCCGAGACTGGGCTGATCCACCGCCATAGGATAAAAGAAGGGGAGCCGACCAAGCTCCCCTTTTTTGTATGCCTTCAGGTAGCTGAGGAAACAGGCTTCCACCGAAAAATGAAACTCATCCAGCGACGAGCGTGCGGCTTCCGGAATGTTGAAAACGACCGCTTGCGTGCCCGCGTCCTCTGCGGATAGGCTGGTGAAAACCTCATCGGAATGGGCGGTCCAAAATTTCTTTGCCCCTGTTTTTGAAGAAGAGCCGTTAAAAACGAAAAAACCCGTTGGAAAACCAACGGGTTACAATCAACATGGCGGAGTGGAAGGGGTTTTCATTTATCCACTTGAAACCATTGAATTAATTTTACCCGTGCTGGTTGATGAATACCTGTTTTGTATCAGTTCTCAGGATGCGTTTCAAGGGTTCGGTAAGGTCTGCGCTTCTAAGGGGTATGAAAAAGGGAGCCGAGCTCCCCTTTTTTTATGTGTCCCCAAACGTCATGGATACAGTTCGTCGGGGAACGCTTTCAGTCTATTTCAGTCCGTATTTCCTCAGCTTCGCGTAGAGAGTTGAACGCTTGACGCCGAGTATCTTTTCGGCGCCGTCGGGGCCGATGACGCGTCCCTGAGTTTTTTCCAGAACGTAGCGCATATAGCGCACGCTCAGTTCTTCCAAAGTAGGAAGGTCGGAATAAAGTTGGCTATAGTCTTTTTGTGATTCTTCAGAGGAAGCCATTTCTCCGTATTCAGGCAGAAAGAGCTTGAGCGGCCCGCCCGTATTCAGAATAACGGCTCGTTCCACAAGGTTTCTCAGCTCTCGTATATTGCCAGGCCACGAATAGGCGCAGCACTGCCGAATAAGCTCATCGGTGAGCGGAGGAACAGGACGACCGTAACGTGTGCAGAACTGCTGGAGGAACAGACTGATAAGACGCGGGATATCCTGCTGGCGTTTGCGCAAGGGCGGAAGTTTGATTGGAATGACGGACACCCGGTAGTAGAGATCCTCCCTGAAGCGCCCCTCCTGGACCTCGTTCCACAGGTTCTTATTCGTTGCTGCGACAAGGCGGAAATTGGATTTGATGTAGCGTATGCCGCCGACACGGTTGAAGGAATGCTCCTGCAGTACCCGGAGGAGTTTGACCTGGAAGGACATAGGGATCTCAGCCAGCTCGTCGATGAAGAAGGTACCGTTGTCGGCCAGCTCAAAAAAGCCCACCTTCTGCTTATGCGCTCCGGTGAAGGCACCTTTCTCGTAGCCGAAGAATTCGCTTTCGAAAAGGTTCTCAGGCGTACTGGCCGGATGCACGGGAACGAACATGCCGGGCCTGCCGCTGAACTGATGTATCTGCCTGGCCAGCACTTCCTTGCCTACGCCTGTCTCTCCAAGGATAAGTATGGGGGCATCCGACTGTGCCGCGTGCCGCGCCTGTTCGAGAATGTGCTTATAGCCCGGACTATCGTCGTATTCTATCCGATCGCTGTCAGGGGTGACAAAGTCCACGACAGGCATCTTGTGAACTTGCTTCTGGCGATTCTGCAGGCGGAACAGACTGGTCAGCTCCCTTTTGAGTACAGAAAGCAGAGAGCGGATATCCTCAGATTCCAAGCATACATAGGCACCGGCGACATAGCAGCTTTCAAGAAAAAGGAAGAGAGGTTCTTCCCCGGGAAGGACTATGCGCAGACAAAGGAAAACCTTGTCTCCTGAAGGAACGAGTACCCATTCCGGTCCGTCCTGACGATTCAGCCCACGCATACATTCCAGAGCATGCCACTGGCTGAACTCCATTTCCGAAGCATTGCATACTGCCAGAACCTCACAGTCTTTTTCCTGCCTCAGACGGCAGAAGGCCGCATATTCCGCACCAAGCTCGCGCTGGAGAGCGTTGAGCAGTTCTCCGGCATACCCTTCGGCAGATATGTTGAGCTCAATCTTATCGATCGCCGCATAGCATCGTTCCAGACTGCTTCGCACAGCTGTGGAATAGACACTGCCCTGCCACGGGGCAAGCTGAGGCAGGGTGGAAGCTGGGCGAAGGGTCGTATCCATGAGGTCGGCTCGGGCAGTTTTGCGCAGTTCCCGAGCTTCAGCTTCTTTCCCTATCTTAAGATAATGCTGGGCGAGCAGGAGCGCACTGCGGGCAGCCTCGCGCCTGTTGCCGCATTCCATGAACGCATCGTAGCTGCAGCGGAGCAGATTTATTCTGCTTTCAAGGTCTTCCTTAGGCTGCCGACGAGCCTTGACCTTGAACGCCATGCCATGCAGATGGCGGTTCTGCCAGGTGAGGACTCTGTCTGCCTCCTCGTCCAGCTCGTATCCGGGCACGGGAGGAAGCCCCCTCTTCTCGTAGCTCTCCAGCATTTCGAGTATCCACACGGAAGTATAAGCGAAACGTCCCAGTCCCCGCTCCATGCGCATCTTCATGCATTCCGTCATGATGCGGTGAGAAATCTCGAGGTTGCCTATGTTCGCATGGTACAGGGCAAGGCCGCGCCATACCCAGAGATAAAGCTTTGGGCAGGCCTCTGAATCCACGCAGTCCAATATGTCGGAAAGGAAGCGTATGCCCTGTTCGTTGGCTCCTATCTGAAGGAACTGCAGGGCAAGTATGGCTGTGAGCCACAGTTCCTTGTATTTATCCTTATTTCGCTGAGCCTCGCGAAGTGCGCCGGTACATATGCCTATGCTCTGCGCGTACTGACCTATGCGGTTGGCCGCCGGCGCAAGGTATATGGGGTACAGGGTATTGAAATACTGGCAGACCATGATCTGATCATGGCTTTGCGCAGAATCGAAAGCCTCGTAACAGGCCCTGAAGTCGCCCTTCCCGTAGTAAAGGAACGAAAGGAAGTATTTTATCTGTTTTTCTATGTCGGCATCGCCGAGAGTCCGAATAGCGGAGAGGCCGTCATCGAGCAGTTTATTAAGGGCACCAGGCTCTTCCTTGCCGGAATGATGCCTGAGGCATCCGTCCATGATATTGATGAGAGCCTGGGTACGCTGGTCGCCAAGGATTTCGGCCGCACTTGAGGCCACGGAAGAAAGAGACTGCGCCAGCGAGAGGCGTACCCCCAGTGAGAAGGCGTCGCTCTGCACGCCCAGGATGAGCTCCAAGTACTTGCGAAGGCCGGAGTCATCCAATTTTTCATACGGACAGCTCAGGAGCTGGTAGATGATGAGCTCGAAACATACAGACACTCCAAGGAACGACGAGCCTGCAAGGAGCTTCTGCAGATATTCGTACAGGCGCTGACAGGCCTCGAACCTTTCGGACTCAGCAATGAGAAGCAGGCAGAGCTCTGCCTGAGAGAGATTCTCCTTTTCTTCCTTTTTCCAGCGTCTTTCGGAAACGAGAGAATGCCGGAGTAGCCGCCAGTATCCATTGGACCTGTTGTATTCGACGACCTGCTCGGCAAGCATGGGCCGGAGCAGGACATCTACATCATCGGCATCGAGGGCTAGGAACTGGGCCACGTCTTTCCCTCGAAGCCCCCGGGGAAATTCTTTGAGCAAAAGCTGGACAAAGTAGGTGTCGCGTTCCGTCTTCATAGAAGAATGTCTCCATTTTCCAGAATATTGAATCCAGCTTACGGAATTTTTCCATATTTTGGAATATCTCGAATTGACATATTTCATAATCAGTTATTTTTTTAGAACGTTTTATTTTGGAACAGTTTTTGCATTTAAAAAAACAGTTTCCAACACGCAAAAAGGAGCCTGCTTATGAAGCAGATTCTGCTGCCCAAGCGGACAGCTCCCATTACCTACCGCCCCGTAGACTCTTCCACCGGAAGAAGGTTCGATATCCTTAGATAAAAGGAACGAAGTATGAATCTGAACAGTAAAGTGGCCATCATCACAGGCGGCGGCCAGGGCATAGGCCGCGCTCTTTCCCTCGGTTTTGCCTCCTATGGAGCATCTGTCGTTATTGCCGACATCAACGATACGGGCGCTCAAGAAACTGCAGACATGATCCGCGAGGCTGGGGGCACCGCATTCCCTGTGCATCTCGACGTTTCCAGCGAAGCCTCAGTGCAGGCTCTTTATGGTGCTGTCATAGAAAAGTTTGGCGGAGTAGACTTCGTCATCAATAACAGCGGCGTAGCCGGCCCCATGGGCCCCACGGAATCGCTTTCTCTTGAAGACTGGCAGAAGGCCAACGCCATCAACGTGGACGGCATGTTCCTCATGTGCAAGCACGCCATTCCCGTTCTGCGTGCCAGAGGCAAGGGTGTCATCATCAATATCTCTTCCGTGTCGGCCAAACGTGCACTTATAGGTCGCGCCAACTACTGCGCCGGCAAGGCCGCCGTCATAGGCCTCACCCGCGCCCTTGCCCTTGAATGCGGCCAGTGGAACATCCGCGTCAACACCATATGCCCCGGAGCTGTGGCTGGCCCCCGTCAGGACGCCATCCTTCAGCATGCCGCCGAGGCTGCAGGCATAACCTTCGAGGAAGCCGCCGCCCGCAAGAAGAAGAATTCTCCGCTCAACACCTTCGTTCCTCCGTCACAGATCGCCGAAGTGGCAGCCTTCCTATGTTCCGACAGCGCGGCCCTTATGACAGGTCAGGATATCAACGTTTCTGCTGGCGCGTGGATGTGCTGACGTATAACCCAATCATGTAACTCTGCTGAAGAAGGAAAAACGACATGGCTCAGAATCAGCGTTACTTCAGAGTGCTGGAAAAGGCTGGCGAGAACGGTCGCCGTGAAGATCTGCTCCTGCTTAAGCATTATATCAACGGAGAATGGCGCGAGTCTGTCTCCGAAGCTCCTTGCCGCGACGGCTACAACCCGTCCACAGGCGAAGTCATCGCCAAGGTTCCGCAGTGTACCATTGTTGAGCTTGATGAGGCCGTAGCTGCCGCCAAGGCCGCCTATCCCGCCTGGTCTCAGACCCCCGTGCGCAGTCGAGTGCAGATACTGTTCCGCATGAAGGCTCTCCTCGACCAGCACCTTGATGAACTCACCACTCTCTTGTGCCGGGAGCAGGGCAAGACTCTTCCCGAATCCAAAGGCGACATTGCCAAGGCTATCGAAGTCACCGAATTTGCCTGCGGCATGCCTCAGCTCATGAAGGGCGAATCCATAATGAACGTCTCCAGCGGCTACGACACTGTCCTGTATCGCGAGCCCATGGGCGTGTTCCTCGGTCTCGTGCCATGGAACTTCCCCGCCATGATCCCGCACGGCTGGATGATCCCCCTCTGCATAGCCGCCGGCAACACCTTTGTGCTCAAGGCTGCTTCCAACTGCCCGCAGAGTGCCATGCGTTTCATGGAGCTGTGGGAAGAAGCTGGTCTGCCCAAAGGCGTTGTGAACCTCGTCACTGCAAATACCGCAGATGTCGAACATCTTATCAAGCATCCCGATATCGTCGGCGTGAGCTTCGTAGGCTCCACCTCTGTTGGCATGGAAGTCTATCGACAGGCTGCTGAAGCCGGCAAGCGAGTCCAGTGCCTCGGCGAGGCCAAGAACCACGCTCTCGTCCTTGCCGACGCCCACCTTGAACGCACCGCCGCCGGTATCATCAACGCCTTCTGCGGCTGTGCCGGCGAACGATGCATGGCCCTGCCTGTGGTGGTGGCCGAGGAATCCATAGCTGACCGACTCGTGGAACTGCTCGTTGAGATGGCCGGGAAGCAGACTCTCGGCTGTGCCTATCTGCCTGAAACCAAGCTCGGACCGCTGGTCAATGCCCGCCATAAGGAATCGGTAGAAAAGTGGATAGCCAAGGGTATAGAGGAAGGAGCCAAGGTCGTGCTCGACGGCCGCAACCCCAGCGTGCCCGGCTACGAGAGCGGCTTCTTCATTGGTCCCACCATACTCGACCATGTGACTGAAGAGATGACCGTGGGCAGTCAGGAGATCTTCGGACCTGTGCTGTGCATCAAGCGGGTGAAGGACTTTGAAGAGGGGCTTGCCCTGATGAACCGCAATCCCTTTGCCAACGGCTCCGTCATCTATACCAGCAGCGGCTACTACGGCCGTGAGTTTGCCTTCCGCACTCATGGCGGTCAGGTAGGCATCAATGTCGGCATTCCCGTCCCCATGTGCATCTTTGGCTTCACTGGACACAAGAAAAGCTTCATAGGCGATCTGCACGTTATGGGCACCGACGGTGTACGTTTCTACACCGAGAGCAAGAACGTCACCAGTACCTGGTTCACCAGAGAGACCGAAGTCAAGGTGGATACCTGGGACGGCATGGTAGCCGACGGCGGCACGCGCAAGTAAAACCTTCTGAGCCTCGTTCAAGGTCGCTCCGGTCTTCTGGGGCGGCCTTTTTTATGTCTGTTCAGCGTGCGAAGAGAGGATGTCTCACAAAGGAAAAAGGTACAGAATTGGGTAGATTTCCCTATTTTGGAATTCTTTATTTGGGAAAGGAATCCCTATTTTGGAAATCTGTGTTTTATACTTTTGAAAATTTTATTGTATTTCAGATAGATATTTAAAAATAACGATTTGGAACGATTTTTGCATATAGGATGGTATCAGGTGCCCTCTGCTTTTTTCGTCATACACAGACCATAAACTACAGCCGCGCGCCCGACATAAGAATCCTAATATCATTTACGATAAGGAGTTAACGAATGAGCAACCTGAAGCAGCTTCGCAAAGGCCATGAAATCCTCAGGGACGCCCTCACCGGCCACGAAGTTACCCACGTCTTCTACATGGAAGCCGTACTTCGCTACACCATGCTCGAAATGGAAAACATTGGCATCAAGCGTGTGCTGTGCCACTCTGAAAAGGGTGCCGCCTACATGGCCGACGGCTATGCCCGCGCTTCCGGTCGCCCCGGTGTGTGTGCCGCCCAGTCCGTGGGCGCGGCCAACCTCGCCTCCGGCCTTCAGGATGCCTACCTTTCCCACTCCCCCGTGGTCGCCATCACCGGCTGCAAGCCTTCCTCTGAGAAGCATCGCAACACCTATCAGGAACTCGATCACATGCCTCTTTATGAGCCTGTGACCAAATACAACGTCAATATCCAGTCCACCGACGAACTGCCTCAGGCCATCCGCCAGTGCTTCCGTGAAGCCATGACCGGCGCCCCTGGCCCCGTGCATATCGAATTCCCTCAGCATCAGGGCATGCATATCGAACTCGGCACCACGGAACAGGATTTCGCTGTGGACAAGCGCTTCGCCCATCTGCCGCCATTCCGCCCCTATCCCGATCCTGCCGATATCGCTGAAGTGGTGAAGCAGATCTACGCGGCCAAGCGCCCCGTTTTCGTTTTTGGCCTCGGCGCCCTTATTTCCGGTGCTGGCGAAGCCCTCAAGGGCATCATCGAGACCCTGCAGATCCCCTTTGCCACCACGATCGACGGCAAGGGCCTCATGCCCGATACCCATCCCCTCTGCCTCGGCCCCATGGGCGGCTACGGACGCAAATGCGCTAATGCCATTGTGAAGGAAGCCGACCTCGTGATATTCATCGGCTCTGGCCTCAACGACCAGGTGACCAACAGCTGGACCCTCCCGGCCCAGAGCACTGCCGTCATCCAGATAGACATTGATCCCGTCGAGCTTGGCCGCAACTATTTCAACAGCGCCAGCGTCATGGCCGATGCCAAGGCCGCCGCGGAAGCCATCCTCGCCCAGCTCAAGGGCGCGCATGAGAATGCCGAATGGGGCAAGCAGGCTACAGCAGCCGTAGCCGAATGGCGCGCCGCTCAGGCTGAGATCCGCGCAAGCTATGTTCAGCCCATCCGCCCCGAACGCCTCTGCGACGAGATCCAGAAGATACTGCCCGAAAATGCCGCCCTCGTGGCCGACACCGGCTTCTCCGCCATCTGGGCTGGCTCCTTCCTCGAACTCACCAAGCCCGGCCAGCGTTTCTTCCGCCCCGGCGGCGGTTCCCTCGGCTGGGGCTTCCCCGCCTCCCTCGGCGTGAAGTGCGGCATGCCCGACAGACCTGTCGTGTGCTTCACCGGCGACGGCGCCTTCTGGTACCATATCAATGAACTTGAGACCGCCGTTCGTCACGGCATCAACACTGTTACTGTGGTCAACAATAACGGCGGTCTTGGCCAGTGCTACCGCGGCATCAAGAACCTCTACAGCGGCAAGTCCGGACGTCCCGAAGACCTGTATGAATTCTCCAAGGTGAGCTTCACCGAGCTCGCTGAGAAGATGGGCGCCTTTGCTGTTCGCGTGACGTCTGCCGATGATATCGCTCCCGCCATCCAGCAGGCTCTCGCTTCCGGAAAGCCTGCCGTGGTGGAAGTCATCACTGAACTGGTAGCGGACCCGCAGGAATATTGATTTCATCGGGCCGGAAAAGGTCCGATCATGCTCTGCCGGCAGCAGAAGCGGCCGGCAGAGCTCATAGGCAGATGTTGCCCCCCTTTCCCTTTTTTTCTTTAGGAGGCCTTATGCGTCTTATCACCACAGCTCTTCTCGCTGCCGCTCTGTTCCTTGGCGCCCCCGTCTGCGCGGATGCCGCCATCACCCTCAAAGCCGCGTACACCAACGTGGAAGAACATCCCCAGGCTGACGGTTACGCTCTGTTCAAGAAGCTTGTTGAAGAACGCAGCAAGGGCGATATCAAGATCGAACTGTACGGCAGCGGCAAGTTCGGCTATGCCGACGCCATCATGCAGGGCCTGCAGATGGGTGTGCTGACCATCGGCGGCGAAACTCCCGGCAACTACTCCGTGTATGACCCCAGCATCCAGGTTCTCGATCTGCCCTACCTGTTCCCCAGCTATGAAGCCGCTGAACGCTTCTTCCTCAGCAAGGAAGCCTTCGACCTCACCAAGGCCTTCGAAAAGAAGGGCGTCACTCTTCTTGGCTTCCAGCACCTCGGCTACCGCACCATCTTCAGCAACCGTCCCATCGCCACTCTTGAAGATGCCAAGGGCCTGAAGATCCGTACGACTGCTTCCCGTACTGAAATCGAAACCATCAAGTCCCTCGGCATGAACCCCACTCCCATGGCCTGGGGTGAAGTGTACACTGCCCTCCAGCAGAAGACCATCGACGGCATCAACATCGACATCAACCTTGCCTATGTGAACAAGTTCCACGAAGTGTGCAAGTACGTCACTCTCAGCAACAACAACTACGCCCCCCTTATGATCTTCGTGTCCAACCGCCAGTGGAAGAAGCTCAATGCCGACCAGCAGAAGCTCATCAAGGAAGCCTTCGATGAAAGCCTGGCCCTGCAGCGTAAGATCATCTTCGACAACGCCAAGGTCCTGCAGAAGAAGATGGAAGAAGCCGGCGTGAAGTTCTTCACCCTTTCCGACGAAGAACTGGCTCGCTGGAAGAAGGCTACCAGCACTGTCGGCGAAACCGTTAAGGATATCGTTCCTCTCGAAAAGCAGGAATACGTGAAGAGCCTCATCAAGTAACAGAGAGGACTCTTCATTTCCTCTGAAACGAACTACCGGTATCGGCCAGAAAAAATCCCTGCCGCTTTTTCTGGCCGGTACCTTCCCCTTACCTGCCATATCGGAGTCCCCATGAAATTTCTCGAACGGCTCGAGGACATCATCCCCATGGTCATGATGGTCATCATGTTCGTGGTGCTCCTCATACAGACTTTCTTCCGCTACGTACTCTCCAATTCTCTTCTCTGGCCTGAAGAAGTGGCACGCTACGCTTTCATAGCCCTTGTCTATCTTGGTGCAGGAGCTGCCGCCCGCGAGGGCCGCCATCTGGAAATCAGCGTTGCCAAGTCTTTCTTTGGCGAAAAGGTGCGCCGTGTCATCGTCGTCATCTCCTCTGTCCTCACAGTGGTCTTCTGCGCACTTATGGCAGTCTGGGGCTTCGACATGGCCATGTTCGTAAAGGAAAGCGGTCAGCTTTCAGCGTCCATTCCTGTACCTACCTATATTTTCTATCTGCCCATCTTCATCGGCATGGTGTGGATGGGGCTGCGCACCATCACCTATGCGCACAGGGTCCTGAAGTCGGACGACCAGGGCAAATAACAAGTGTCCGCCGCCTTATAATCTATCAGGAGGTACAGCATTATGGAACTTCCCGTCATAGTCAGTGCTGTTTCGTTGGTACTTTTTCTCGCCATGAGCCTGCCCATATGCGTTGCCATGGGCCTGAGCGTTGCTCTTGCGCTTTTCGTGGGCGATCTTCCGCCTGAATTCATGATGCAGAAGATGTATATGGCGCTGGACAGCTTCCCCCTGCTGGCAGTTCCGCTGTTCATCCTCTCCGGCGAAATCATGCAGAAAGGCACCATGGCCAACGCTCTGCTGAGCTTTTCCCGCTCTCTCGTCGGCCATATCCATGGCGGTATGGCTCATATTTCCGTCCTCACCTCTCTCTTCTACGGCGCGCTGTGCGGATCTGCTCCGGCCACTGTGGCCGCTGTGGGCGGCATCATGATCCCCGCTATGGAGAAGGACAATTATCCTCTGCGCTACGCCACTGCCGTAAACACCACTGCCGGCTGCCTTGGCGTTCTCATTCCGCCCAGCGTCCCCCTTATCATCTACGGCACGCAGGCTAACATTTCCATCAGCGACCTCTTCATAGCCGGCGTAGGCCCTGGCATTTTCGTCGGCGGCTTGCTTATCGTCATGGGCTACATAGTCTGCCGCTGGAAGCACTATGGCAACATGCAGCCCAAAGCCTCCGCTAAGGAAAGGCTCCGCATGCTCGCGAAGTCCGGCCACGCCCTCGTGGTTCCCGTGGTCGTTCTCGGTGGCATTTACGGCGGCGTGGTCACCCCAACCGAAGCTGGTGCCATTGCGGCTATCTACGCACTCATCGTCGAAGTGTTCCTCACCAAGGCCATAGGCCTCAAGGGCATTTACGAAGTGCTGTGGAGCACTTTCATTTCCACCGCTACCATCTTCATCATCGTGGCCCCTGCCACGGCTCTCGGTCAGCTCCTGCTGATCTATAACACTCCCGACGTTGTGAGCAACATGCTCTCCGGCATCATCGGCAACAAGTACCTGCTGCTCTCCGCCATTATTATCATTCTGCTGATAACCGGTACCTTCCTGGATACCATTTCCAATATCGTCCTGCTGACTCCTCTGTTCATGCCTGCTCTGACCCAGGCCGGTGTCGACCCTGTACACTTCGGCGTCATCATGATCACGGCCCTTGCCATCGGCTTCCTCACTCCCCCTGTCGGCGTGAACCTCTTCGTAGGCTGCGGTATCTCCAAGCTCTCCATCGAAGAGCTGAGTGCTTCCATCCTGCCTTTCCTGGCCGTACTTATAGGTGCGCTCTTTGTCATCGCCTTTGTGCCCGAGCTTTCTATCGGTCTCGTCCCCGTACGCTGATCCTCTGCCCATGAGGAGGCAACATGGATAACTTCAATTATATCATTGCTGGAGGCAGGGTACTCGACCCTGCTTCGGGGCTGGATGCCGTCATGGATATCGGCATCTGCGGAGACACTGTGGCCTGTATGGCCGACAGCATAGACAGGGAGGATGTCCGCATCGATGAATCTACGAAAATCATCGATGCTTCCGGAGCTCTGGTCACCCCTGGCCTGGTGGACCTGCACTGCCATTTCTTCCCCGACGAATACTACGGCCTTCCCCCGGAAGATACTGGTGTGCTTTCCGGCTGTACTACTATGGTCGACGGCGGCAGTGCCGGCATGCTCACCTACGAGTATTTCTCCTCCCAATACATGGAGAAGTCTCCCAGCAAGTCCTACGCCTTCATCCTTCACCATCCCATCGGCCAGTTCTTCCAGGAGGAGAACTGGAAGAACGTCTCCGTCAATGCCGATGCCACAGCCGACTTCATCCGCAGGCATCCCCGCATCGTGGGCCTGAAAGACAAGCTCACCTCCGACTTTGCATGGTATCAGGGGGTGGAAGGAGTGCGGCGAGCCGTGGACATAGCCCATAAGTCCGGCAAGCCCTATGCCGTACACCTTGGCACCTCCACCCGCCTCGTCGCCCCCGACGAAAAAGCCTCGGAAAGCGACGTGGCCGACGCCGTACGGGCCTGTACTCTGGAACTGCTCGCCACGCTCCGGAAAGGCGACATCATCTTCCATGCCTTTACCGGCAAGCTGGGGGCGATATTCACCGCAGACGGCTCCTACGACGAAGCCGTCCGGGCCGCTCTTAAAAGAGGCGTACTTCTGGATGCTAGCGTAGGCCGGGCCAATTTCGACATCGAAAGCTACCGCTTGGCCCGCCAGAAGGGCATACTTCCGGATCTCATCAGCTCCGACCTCGTCCAGTTCGGGCTGACAGATGTGGTTTTCAATCTGGGAACGGCGCTGTCGAAATTCATAGACAACGGTCTTACGCTTTCGGAAGTCATACACAGGGCCACGTTCATGCCTGCACAGGCCATAAGCCTTGACGACGGAACGGGGCGACTCAGGGAAAACGGCCCCGCAGACATCACGATCTCGCATCTTGAAACAGGGGAGTTTATCTTCCAGGACAAGATGAACGGGCATACCTTCTCCGGCCCCTGTCTCCTGAGGCCGAAGATGTGCTTCGTGGACGGCAAGCCCTATGAAACAAAGCATCATGGCATGTCCGCCCCTGCGGCTCCTCGCTGAAAACGCCATAGAGGAACAAAAGATATGAAGCAGTATATCGAACCATTCAGCCATGCCACCGAAATTGGCAAGGCTTTGGAAAAAAGCATTCTGCTTACGACTAAGCGCGGAGACGAGGTCAATACCATGACCATCGGCTGGGGCTTCCTGGGCATCATGTGGGGCAAGCCCATGTTCATGGCTCTCGTTCGGGAAAGCCGCTACACCAAGCAGTTCCTCGATGAAAACGGAGAATTCACCATCAATGTCCCTCTCGGTACTGATGAAAAGGAAATCCTGGCCTACTGCGGTACCCGTTCGGGAAGAGACGTGGATAAGATCAAGGATATGAAGCTCACCCTGGAAGAGCCGGACGTCATCTCTGTTCCCGGTATCAGGGAATTTCCGCTTACACTGGAATGCCGTACTGTTTATAAGCAGGGCATGGAAGAAGCCGGCATTCCTCAGAGCGTCCTTGATCGTCACTATCCCGTGAAGACCATCAAGAGGGATATCCATACCCTCTATTATGGTGAGATCCTCAGTTCCTACATCATTTCGTAGGCGGCTTGTCACAAGGTCAGGAGCATCCAAAAAAACGGTGTCCTGTTCAGCCCGGCAAGGGCGTACTGTTCACTCTCGCAGAAAGGCGTCGGCTTGACTCAACAAGCCGACGCCTTATAGGTCTCTGAACGCTTCTATCCGCTCCAATGCCTCCGAGAGTGTCTTCAACGCATATACAGCCCCGAACTCATCCTTACCATAGTCCAGGCTCACTTCTCGTCCTTTATGTCCTTGTAGGGCATCTAGGACGCTTTTTTCTATGCCGGTGGCTCTGCCGAAGGACTTGAAAGCGTGACGATAGGAGTGGAATGTGAGCCTGCTGTCCGAAAGTCCGATGGAAGTGAGATAGCGACCATACCACTTGCTGAAAGCGTGAGAGATTTTTCCCTTTACGGCTTGTCCTGCGTTGATGACAGGGAAGAGATACTCTTCCTTCTTCATTTCTTCTAGGTAGCCCAGAAGACCGTAGTCGTGGAGCAGGCGGGAGTGGAGTGGCACTCTGCGTCTGCTGGAACTTGTTTTGAGGGTGTGTCCGTTCTCTCCGTGGGGTTGGATGAAGAGATAGTGGATGCCGTCTTCATTTCCATAGTCAGAGCATTTCGCACGACAGATTTCTTCCAGCCTAGCCCCTGTGAAGATGGCAAGCAAAATGATGAAGCGATACTCGTTGTGCTTTCTGTCCTGTTTGTCCTTGAAGAGAGGAGAGCGGAGTATCTGACGGAGTTGCTGGATATTGTAGGGAAGGCGGGAAGGCTCTTGCTTGCTGGGAACGATGACCTTCACGCTCGCCACAGGACTGTCTAGGCGGAAGCCGTTCGTCACAGCATAGTTGAAAAGCACTTTGAGAAGGGCGAGATACTTCTGACGGACAGTGATGGCTGTGGTCTTGGGAGAGGAGGAGTTTGCGTATTTCGCAATTATCCTTTCAGGGGTGAGCGACAGGTCTTCCTTGGTGAGATACTTCGGAAATTGGAGCAGGCTATCCTTGAAGAAGAGGATGTCTGCCTTCTGGTAAAGCGTGATGTCCTTGTTGCCACAGATGCCGATGAAGCGTTTGACGACAGTATCAAATTCCATTTCCGTGCCGACAGTGGCGTGGCGTTCTTTGAGGAACTTCTCATAGACATCAAGGAAGGTGACGCACTTCACGGCTGGAATGTCCGACAGCGGAGCAGGAGCGAGAGGAGACGCCCCGACCTCGGCACACTTCGCCTCAAACTCTACGAAGTAGCGATGGATGTATTCAAGGCTTTTGAGTTGAGCCTCACGCTTGCTCTTCGTTTTCAGTGAGAAGCATATCTCGGACTTGCCATAGACTGCTTTGAGTGCCTTCGGAATGGGAAGGCGGAAATACCACGAGTAGTCACGCCGCTGGAGATACATACGCAAAAAGCCCTATCAAGTTTTGCGACTTGATAGGGCTTTTTCGTATGAAACTTGACTTACAATTGTAACTTACAGCGGGATACCGCCGAAAATCGCAATTTCATCAATGATTTCAATGGATGGCGGAGTGGAAGGGATTTGAACCCTTGATACAGGTTTATGCCCGTATACTCGCTTAGCAGGCGAGCTCCTTCGGCCGACTCGGACACCACTCCGCGCGGCGCAGTGCAAGGCACTGTTGCGCAGGCCATTAGCTACCCTATGCGCGGGGGCTTGTCAAGCCCCGAATTGGGGAATTTTCCCGCAGGCGGGCAAGGCGGAGTGCTGGGGCGCTGTTCTCCTCCCGTGCTCCGGCGGCTGTTCGCGCGGCCTTCGCGTGTGGGCCGTCAGAAGAAAAGGCGCCAGCCATTTCGGCCAGCGCCTTTCATCAGAGAGAAAACGTGCTTTCGC
The DNA here is from genome assembly GCA_017408905.1 of Mailhella sp. Classification (GTDB taxonomy): domain Bacteria; phylum Desulfobacterota; class Desulfovibrionia; order Desulfovibrionales; family Desulfovibrionaceae; genus Mailhella. Next base: position 32,463 of record JAFQTU010000051.1, read on the forward strand.
GCCTTAGAAGGGGCGGTACAGGGTGCTCATGTCGATAGCGCCGTGCACGCCGTCGGCATAGAAGGCGGTGCGCAGGCCGAAAATGCTCACGAAGGCGATGATGGCCTGCAGGACGAGGGTCACGCGGCCCATGTGAGAAAGGCCGAGCACCACGCCGCTGAAAATCACGCCCATCCAGTAGAGCTGGGTCTGCATGAGGATGATGGCGGAACGGGCCATATAGGTGTCTTCCCAGGGCCAGATGGGGGCGATGGCCGTGATGACCAGCATGATCCACAGGCAGATGCGCAGGGGCAGATAGAAGCGGCCGGCGGGGTGCTTCTTGTAGTCCGCGGGCTCGCCGAAGAGGATGAGCTGGGAGAAGACCGCACCGAGGATGATGGTGCACAGCGGGAACAGGAAGATGGGGAAGAGGCCGGAGGTGCTGAACACCTCGCCGGGAATGGCGTCGATGATCTGCACGGCAATGGACACCGCACCGGCAAGCCATGCGCCGATGCCGAGCACGGTAGCGCCCTTGAAGCCGCCATAGGCGCAGAAGAGCAGGACGGCGCAGGCCGCCTGCGCTATGAGCCAGATGCCGGAAGCTATGCCGCCGAAGTACCAGACGCTGGAGCCGAGGGCCACGGCCGTAGCAAGGGTGCAGAAGCCCCATCCGCGGGGGCTGGGAGCGCTGTCATGGGTATCTTTCCACCACGAGAAGAGGGCGAGGCCGGTGGCGAACTGAGAGAAAACAGTAAAGAAAACAAGGGGCCAGTTGGTGATCATGGAAAACTCCCTGCAAAGGCTGTGGAATGGCGCGCGAAGTTGCCGGAACGCAAAGCGCACCTCGCTTAGAAAATGCCTTTTTCTTCGTTCCGTCAAGTCCGCGCAGGAAGGAAGGGGCGTTGCCAATGCAAGGTACGTATGCAGTTTTAAAGGAATGATGCGTCAGGCCTCCGCCGGAATGGGGAAGGGAGTCCCGGCGGAAGCAAGATGGCGGGGCGTGGGATGCAGAAGAAAATATGCACCCTGCGGGAGAAGCGCGGATACAGAAGAAAAGAGCGAGGTCTGCGGCGGAAACAGCGCGTTGCAGGGCGTTTGCAGGGCGGAAGCAGGGAAGCGCCTCAGGAATAGGAAGGGCTTTTCTGGAACAGGCCGATGATCTGCCCTGACAGGATGACCGTGAGCAGAGACCACGCCATCCTGTCCAGCGGGAGATAGCTCAAGGAGAGCAGGAGCACCAGCATATCGCTGAAAAGGTAGGGCCACTTGATGTTCCAGCCCGTGAGATGCGAAGCCGCCATGGCAAGGGCGTCGTCTCCTCCCGGTGCGCCTCCGGCACGGACGCAGAGGCCGATGCCCACGCCCACGAAGGCCGCGCCCGCAAAGGCGGCTATGCCCGGGCTGTGCGCCAGCGAGGGCCAGAGCGGTGGGAAGAGTTCGCACACGGCATAGGCCAGCGAGAAGCCGCCGCCCGCCACGGCGGAATAGAGGATGAAGTCCCTCCCGAGGATGCGCCAGCCGATAAGGTAGCTTGCCGCGTTCATCGCAAGGCTGGACCACGCCGGAGAGATGCCGAACCAGTGCTGGAGCAGGAGCGTCGCGCCCAGTATGCCGCCTTCCGTGACCCCGGCAAAGGAGTGGATGTTGTACAGGCCGAAGGCGAGGATGGCCGAACCCAGAAGGTTCAGCAGGCTCTTGCGCCATGACAGGCCGAAGGGCAGGGCGGGGAAGAAGGGCGTGGTCATGCGCGCAGGATGGGGCAAAGGGCGCGGCCTGTCAATCAGGGGTCTGTCTCTCATCGCCTTGCGTCTCCTTCTTCTTGCTGGTATTTCTCAGGGATGCCGTTCTACCGTGCCGCCATGCAGAACGCAGGCGGGCCGGGGCGGCCTTTCGTGCGTTAATCCGCCGCGCCCAACCGTATGTTTCCACAGGATAAGGCATCATGGACATAGAATCCCTTCTGCGCCGCATGGAAGACGAGCAGAGCCTTACGGTCAGCCGTGCGTCTTCGGCAACGCTGGCCCGCCTCGGGGCCGAGGCCGTGCGTTCCGGCCGCCGTGCCGCCATTGCCGTGAAAAGCCGCGACGCGCTTTCCGTCATGCGCGCGCTCACCACGCTGTTCACGCCCGAACTTTCCGTGGGGCGTCCTTCTGCCCCTGTGCCCGGCACAGGCAAGGCGGCCCTGCCTGCCGAAGTGCCGCTGTGGGAAAAGCCGTGGGTCTTCCTGCCGCCGTTCACGCCGCGTTCCCTCAGCCGCGAAGGCTGGGCCGAACGCTTTGCCGTGCTCTACGCCCTGCGCATGGGCGCGGCCAAGGGTATCGTGTTCACGGCGGACAACCTCGTCCCTCTCCTTCCGCCCCTCGACTTCCTCGACGGCCGCGTGCTCACGGTGCGGCGCGGCGAGGACTTTTCGCCGGAACTGCTCACGGAACAGCTTGTGGAATGGGGCTATCAGCGTGTGCCTATGGTGGCCCATGCCGGCGACATGGCGCGGCGCGGTGATATCTTCGACGTGCTCCCCCCGGGCTACGAGCGCCCCCTGCGTCTCGAGTTCTTCGGTGATACCATAGATGAGATGCGCGTTTTCGATTTCAGCACCCAGCGTTCCGTGGGCCAGCTCGAAGAAGTCACGCTCCTGCCCGTCACGCCGCTGGGCTTTGGCGACGCGTGGGCGAAAACTATCCGCCAGCACTGGAAAAGCCTCGAACAGCGCAAGGTCATCACCGCACTTTCCCACACCTCGCTCCAGAATGCGCTGGAACAGGCCGATATGCGCCTTGCCCCGGGCTCTGTCTATGCCGGGGCCACGAGCCTCGACGAATGGCTGGCCCCTGATTCCCTCTGCTTCCTGCCCGGCAGGGGCGAGATGCGTGACGCGCTGGAAGAGGCCGAACGCCAGTGGCGCGAACATTTCCGCATCCAGTCCGAAGAGACCAGCCTCATCCAGCCCGGCCACCTTGCCCTGCGCGACGCCGACCGCGCCGAAGCCGCCCTTGCCGTGCGCCCGCGCCTCTATGCCGAACCGCTGGTCATGGGCACGGAGCAGAGCGGCGAAGACCTGCTGGAACGCAGTATCCACAGCTGGGCCGAACTTTTTCCCGGCCAGCCGGAAGCCGACCGCCCGTGGCAGCAGCTCGCCGCCGCGCTCAAGGGCTGGACGTCCTCGCATCGGCAGGTGATCCTTGCCTTCGCCTCGGAGCGCGGCCGCCGAAAATTCCTCAAGCTGGCCGAACAGGACGGCATACTCCCGAACCTGCGCTGGGATCCGGCGGCGCGCGGCCTCTACGCCGTGGTAGCCCCCTTCCGGCAGGGCGCGGAACTGGTGTGGGACAGCGCCCTCGTGCTGGGCGAGGAGCTTCTCCAGCCCAAGGCCGAAACCTCGCGCCGCGTGGCTTCCGGGGCGTTCCGAGGGCTCGACCGCTACGACGACCTGCGCCCCGGCGACCTGCTCGTGCACCGCGACTACGGCGTGGGGCGCTTCGGCGGCCTGCACCGCATGAGCCCCGGCGCAAGCGGCGTGGAGAACGATTACCTTCTGCTCGAATACGCCGACGGCGCACGGCTCTACCTGCCGGTGGACCGCCTTTCCGTGGTGCAGAAATTCAAGGCCGACGGCCCGGCTCCCGCGCTGGACCGCCTTGGCGGTACGGCATGGGCCACCAGCCGCGAAAAGGCCCGCAAGGCCGTGGAAAAGGTGGCGGCCGACCTCATGCAGATGTACGCATGGCGCAAGGTGGCCAAGGGCTTCAGCTATTCCCCTGTGGGCGAGATGTACCGGGAATTCGAGGCGACCTTCGGCTTTGAGGAAACGCCCGATCAGGCCCGCGCCATCGTGGAAGTGTTCGAGGATATGGACAAGCCCGTTCCCATGGACCGCCTCGTCTGCGGCGACGTGGGCTTCGGCAAGACCGAAGTGGCCCTGCGCGCGGCCTTCCGAGCCGCCTGCGACGGGCGGCAGGTGGCGCTTCTCTGCCCCACCACGGTGCTGGCCGAACAGCATTACCAGACCTTCCGCTCCCGCCTTGCGGGCTTCCCCATCAACGTGGGCCTCCTGAGCCGCTTCGTGCCCAAGTCCCGCCAGACCGAAGTGCTCAAGGCGGCCGAACGCGGCGGCATCGACATCCTCATCGGCACGCATCGCCTGCTTTCCAAGGACGTGAAGCTCCCCAACCTCGGCCTGCTCATCCTCGACGAGGAACAGCGCTTTGGCGTGCGGCACAAGGAAAAGCTCAAGGAACTCAGGAAGAACGTGGACGCGCTCACCCTTACGGCCACGCCCATCCCGCGCACGCTCCAGCTTTCCATGTCCGGCATACGGGAACTTTCCGTGCTGGAGACCGCCCCAGCCGAACGCAAGCCCGTGGCCACGGCCATCATCGACCGCGACCGTGCCGCCCTGCGCCAGATCATCGAGCGCGAAGTGTCGCGTCAGGGGCAGGTCTTCTTCGTGCACAACCGCGTGCAGACACTTGCGCAGACCGCCGCCATGGTGAAGGAGCTCGTGCCTGCCGCGCGTGTGGGCATGGCGCACGGGCAGATGGTGGAAAAGGAACTGGAAGACACCATGCACAAATTCTGGCATGGCGAGCTCGATGTGCTGGTCTGCACGGCCATCGTGGAGTCCGGGCTGGACTTCCCCCGCGCCAACACGCTCATCGTGGATCAGGCCCAGATGTTCGGCCTCGGCCAGCTCTACCAGCTTCGCGGCCGCGTGGGCCGTTCCGACCGTCAGGCCTATGCCGTGTTCGTGGTGAACGACGCCGACCACCTGCCCAAGCTGGCTCGGGAACGCCTGCGCATCATCCTTGAGATGGACTACCTCGGCGCGGGCTTTCAGGTGGCTATGGAAGACCTGCGCCTGCGCGGCGCGGGCAATATCCTCGGCGAGGCGCAGTCCGGCCACATGGCCCGCGTGGGCCTCGACCTCTACCTCGAGATGCTCGAAGACGCCGTGGCCAAACTCAAGGGCGAGGAGGAACTCCTGCGCACCGAGACCGAGATCAACCTCGGCATAGCGGCCCATATCCCGGATACCTATATCGAAGACGCCCACGAACGCCTGAAATACTACAAGATGCTTTCCTCCGCGACCGATGCCGCCGCGCGCTCCGCCGTGGAGATGGAACTGCGCGACCGCTTCGGCGCCTTCCCCGAATCGCTGGAGACCTTCCTTGCGGTGCTGGCCTTCAAGGCCCGGGTGAACGAGCTGGGCGTGGCCCGGGCCGACCTCTGGCCCGACCGTGTGCGCGTGACATGGGCCGACGGGCAGAAGAAAGTTCAGCCCGAGGCTATCGTGCGCCTTGTCATGGCCCATCCGGGGCGCGTGAAGCTCCTGCCCCCGGCCTCGCTGGATGTGGCTCTGGATGCGGCCCTGCCGCCTGCCGCGCGGCTCGATGCCGTGCGCGGGATGCTGGCGGGGCTCAAGGCCTGATTTCCGGCAGGGATGCAAAGTTGCCACCTTGCGAAAAAAAGGCTATGTAAAGCAAATCACATCAGAATATAAGGAGTGCTCTCTTGCGTATCCTTGCCATATCCCTTGCCTGTGCGGCCTCCATCTTCGCCGCCCATCCTGTTTTTGCCGCTCCTGTTTCCCGCATCGTGGCCGTGGTGAACGGCGATATGATCACCAGCCGCGAGCTCGAACGAGCCGTGAAGCCTGAATTCATCGGCCAGCAGATCGACCCTAAGAAGAACCCCGAAATGGCCGACATGGTCCGCAGGGCCGTGCTCGACAACATGATCAACGAGAAGATCGTGCGCCAGCAGGCCGAGAAGGACAAGATCACCGTCAGCGACGAGCAGATCGACGCCGCGCTCGATGCCATGATAAAAGAAATGCAGATGGACCGCGAACAGTTCTTCAAGCAGATGGCGAAGGACGGCGTGACGGAAAAAATGCTCCGCGACAAGGCCAGCCTGCAGATCATCACCCAGCGTATCATGAACCAGAACGTGGTGAAGAAGGTGGTGGTCACGGAAGAGGAAGTCAACGAGTACTACCGCAAGCATATGTCCAGCCTTGCTTCCGGCCGCTACCGCGTGGCCATGCTCATCTATCCCGGCGACGCCGATGCCGAGAAGTGGGCCGCCGACATCGCTTCCGGCAAGGTCTCCTTTGCCGAAGTCGCCCGCAGGCTTTCCGTCGGCCCCAACCCCGAGGAAGGCGGCGACCTGGGCTTCATGGATATAGCCGATATGGCCCCGGGCATGGCTCAGGTGGTGTCCGGCATGTCCAAGGGCTCTGTCTCTCCGCTTATCAATGTCGGCCCCAGCCGCGTGCAGGTGGCCGTGCTCGACATCGAGGCGGCGGAACAGGCGGAAAACGCCGACGCCAAGCCCGATGAGGCCACGGCCAGGCGCATCGAGGATATCCTGCGCCGCCCGCGCCTGCAGGAACGCCTGCAGCAGTACACCAGCGAGCTCCGTCAGAAGGCGCTTGTGGACATCCGACTCTGAGGCCTGCCATGACCCTCGCAGAACTGGGAGCCAAACTCCGCGAAGCCCGCGAGGCGCGCGGTATGTCCGTGGCCGATGTGGCCGATAAGCTCAAGATTCCCGGCCGCATCCTGCATGGCGTGGAAGAGGCGTCCGACCGCCTGCCGCGCACGGTCTATGTTCACCATTTTATCAAGGATTATATCAAGCTCATGGGCTTTTCCGCGGCTCAGGCGGCGGAATGGACAAGCTCGCTCGAAGGGTTCGAGAATATCTCGCGCCCTGTGATATCCGAAAGCCAGCCCTTCACCTCGGTGAAGCCCAGCCTTCTGCCCGTGGTGCTTTCCGCCCTGCTCAAGGCGGCGGCCACGGCGCTTCTGGCCTTTGCCGTGTATTCGGCCTACGTGCATTTCTTTGCCGGGCGCGACTACGAGGAAGTGAAGCCGCCGGAACAGGCCCAGCCGGCCCCGGCCTCTGCTCCGGCTGAAGCCCCGGCCCCTGCCGCGAAGGAAGCCCCCGGGGCTGTGGCGGTAAAGCCCGCCCCTGCCGATTCTCCCGCACCTCAGGCTCCGCCCGTGTGGGACGTTCCGGCCCAGCCGGAAGCGCAGGAAGAACCGGCGGTCACGCAGGCCATGCCTTCCGCCTCCGAGGATGCTCTGCCCCAGAGTTCCGCCTCGCTGGTCAGCCAGATGATGCCGTCCGGCCCTGCCGAAGAGCCCGCCGCTCCTGAGAAGCAGGCTGGGGAACAGGGCGAAGAGCAGGGCGGGGCACAGCCTGCCGCTCTGCCGGAAGGGATGCACCATGTGGAAGTCATCGCCGACGGCGGGGACTGCTGGATGGGCTTCGAGCCTGACGGGCATAAACAGCAGAGGACACTGCGCAAGGGCGATTCCTTCACCATGACCTTCCGCGACTCCCTTCAGGTCAAGCTGGGCCATGCGTCCGCCGTGCGGGTCATCTACGACGGCAAAGAGCTGGAACGTTCCACCTCGCAGCGCGTCGTTACCCTGCGCTTCCCGCCTGCGGAGTAAGCTTCCGCCATGCAGTGGACCGATGAAGCCATCGTGCTTCGCATAGGAAAATTCAGGGAAACGGATCTTTGGGTCCGTTTTCTTTCGCGTGAAAGGGGTGTGGTCACGGCTTTCGCCTTTGGCGGGAGCAGGAGCCGCCGCCGCTTCACGGGCTGCCTCGACGTGTTCAACGTGCTCAGTGTGAGCGTGGCTTCCTCCCGAGACGGGCGCTTCCTTAATATGAAGGAAGCCACCCTGCTCGAAGGGCCGGAACGCCTGCGCCGCGACTGGCAGAGGCAGGGCATGGCCGCCAACTGCGTGCGCTTCCTAGAGGCTATGGACGTGCCGCCGGACAATGCCGGGGCCGCCTTCGGCCTTATGCGCGGGACCATGCACCTTCTGGAACAGGAAGGGGCGGCGCTGATGCCGCTCACGCCCATGCTGTTCCGCTTCCGCCTTGCGGCGGATCAGGGCTATGTGCCCGACCTTGCCGCCTGCGCAAGGTGCGGCCGCCCGCTGGGCGGGCTTTCGCAGGTGCATTTCGTGGTGGGGGAGGGTGCTCCCTGCTGCCCGGAATGCCGCAGGTATGGTGATATGAGCCTTTCCCTTGGGCAGGAAGCTCTTGACGTTCTTGCCAAAGTGAAGGAATACTCACCCGAAGCATGGGATTCGCTCTGCCCCTCGCCCGAAAGCGCAAGGCAGGCGGCGCGGCTCATCGATGCTTTTGTGCGCTACCATCTCGGCCTTGAATGGATCAACGGCCGGTTCAAAGCCATGTGACGAGCATGGCCGCGCGGGAATGCCGCGCATCGGCAGGGCCTGTGCCCGGGCCGAGACCCCGCCGCAAGGGACGCCTTCCGGCGAATTTCAGGAGAGCAATATGAATTTTCAGGATGTCATCCTCACCCTGCAGGACTTCTGGGCCAAGCAGGGCTGTGCCGTTGTCCAGCCTATGGACATCGAATGCGGTGCGGGCACGTTCAACCCGTCCACCTTCCTGCGCGTGATCGGCCCCGAGCCCTGGGCCGCCGCCTATGTCGAACCTTCCCGCCGCCCCACCGACGGCCGCTACGGCGACAACCCCAACCGCCTCCAGCATTACTTCCAGTTCCAGGTCATCATGAAGCCTGCGCCTGCCGACCCTCAGCAGCTGTACCTCGACAGCCTGAAGGCCATCGGCATCGACCCTGCCAAGCATGACATCCGCTTCGTGGAAGACGACTGGGAATCCCCCACCCTCGGTGCATGGGGCCTTGGCTGGGAAGTGTGGCTGAACGGCATGGAAGTTTCGCAGTTCACCTATTTCCAGCAGGTGGGCGGCATCGACCTCGCCCCCGCTTCCGTGGAATACACCTACGGCCTCGAACGCCTCACCATGTACCTTCAGGGCGTGGAATCCGTGTACGACCTGAAGTGGAACGACAAGATCACCTACGGCGACGTGTACCATCAGAACGAATACGAGCAGTCCTGCTACAACTTCGACCAGTCCGACGCCGCCATGCACCTGCAGCACTTCAACGACTTCGAAAAGGAATGCCTGCGCCTCATCGAAGCCAAGCTGCCCCTGCCCGCCTACGACTACTGCATGAAGTGCTCGCACACGTTCAACCTGCTGGACGCGCGCGGCGCCATCTCCATCACGGAACGCGCGGGCTACATCGCCCGTGTGCGCACGCTGGCTTCCGGCGTGGCCCATCTCTATGCCGCCCAGCGCGAAGCCATGGGTTATCCCATGCTGAAGAAGGGATAGTACCATGAGTCATTTCGTTCTCGAACTCGGCGTGGAAGAGATCCCCGCCCGTTTCCTCGCTTCTCTCGAACGCGAACTTTCCTCCCGCTTTGCCGCCCTCTTCGAAGAGAACGGCCTCACCTACGATTCCCTTGACGTCAGCACCACGCCCCGCCGTGCCGTGATGCACGTGCGCGGCCTGCTCGAAGCTACCCCGGTGCGCGAAGAAGTGGCCCTCGGCCCGTCCGTGAAGGCCGCCTTCGATGCCGACGGCAACCCCACCAAGGCCGCCCAGGGCTTCGCCCGCGGTCAGGGCGTGGACGTGGCCGACCTCTTCCAGCAGGAGACCCCCAAGGGCGTCTATGTGGCGGCCCGCAAGACCGTGGGCGGCGCTTCCGCTTCTTCCATCATCGCCGAAGCCGCCCCTGCCATCATTGCCTCTCTGCCCTTCCCCAAGCGTATGCACTGGGGCGAGAGCCGCTTCCTCTTTGCCCGCCCCCTGCGCTGGGTGCTGGCCCTCATGGATAAGGAAGTGGTGTCCTTCAAGGTGGCCGACCTCGAATCCGGCCGCATGACCACCGGCCACCGCGTGCACGGCAAGGGCCCCCACGAAGTGGCCTGCGCCTGCGAATACGACAAGGTGCTTGCCGAGAAGTGCGGCGTCACCGTGTCCGGCGCGGAACGCCGCAAGGTGGTCATCGAAGGCGGCGACGAGCTGGCCAAGGCCGTGAACGGCCGCGTGATGTGGAAGGAAAGCCTGCTGGACGAAGTGCAGGGCCTTTCCGAACATCCCGTGCCCGTGCTCGGCGACTTCGACCCCAGCTTCCTCGAACTGCCCGGCATCGTCCTGCTCACCAGCATGGAGACCCATCAGAAGAGCTTCGGCCTCGCTGGTGAAGACGGCAGGCTCCTGCCCCACTTCCTCACCGTGTCCAACGTGTCTTCCCTTGAGCCCGCCCTTGTGAAGAAGGGCTGGGAACGCGTGCTCCGCGCCCGCCTCGAAGACGCCCGCTTCTACTGGAACACCGACATGAAGGCTTCCTTCGACGTGTGGAAGGAAAAGCTCGACCATGTCATCTTCCTCGGCCCGCTCGGCTCCATGGGCGACAAGTGCCGCCGCCTCGAAGCCCTCTGCCAGTGGCTGGCCGCCCAGCCCGGCATCGCCGGCGGCAAGGTGGCCGCCGAGTCCGCCGCTGTGGCCGGACGCTGTGCCAAGGCCGACCTCGTTTCCCAGATGGTGGGCGAGTTCGACACCCTGCAGGGCATCATGGGCACGATCTACGGCCACAAGATGGGCCTCGATCCCGTTGCCGCCGACGCCCTTGCCGAGCAGTACCTGCCCGCCGGTCCTGAGACCCCCGTGCCTGCCACCGACCTTGGCGCTATCCTGTCCATGGCCGACAAGGCCGATACCCTCGTGGGCTGTTTCGGCCTCGGCAACATCCCCACCGGTGCGGCCGACCCCTTCGCCCTGCGCCGCTGTGCCCTCGGCATCGCCCGCATCCTCATCGAGAAGGGCTGGCGCCTGCCCGTGGAAGAATTCTTCGCCAAGGCTCAGGCCCTGTACGCCGAAGACATCCGCTGGAAGCTGGAAAAGCCCGAAGCCCTCGCCAAGCTCAACGAGTTCTTCGCCGGCCGCGTGAAGAACCTCTTCCTCACGCAGGGCAATGACACCCTGCTGGTGGAAGCCGTGATGAACGCCGGTTCTTCCGACGTGTGGGCCGCTTCCCGCCGCCTTGCCGCTCTGGCCGCCGAAGCCGCCAAGCCCGGCTTTGCCGACAACGCTCAGACCTTCAAGCGCGTGGCCAACATCCTGCGCAAGCAGGGCGCTGGCGCTACCGGCGCCTTCAAGGCCGAACTGCTGGCCGAAGAGCCCGAAAAGGCCCTTGCCGCCGCCCTTACCGACATGGCCGCCAAGTTCGACGCCCTGTGGGCCGAAGACCGCTTCGACGAGCTTCTTGCCCTCATGGACGGCGTGCGCCCCACCGTGGACGCCTTCTTCGACGGCGTGATGGTCATGGCGGAAGACGCCGACGTGCGCGCCAACCGCCTCGATCTCCTTCAGGCCCTGCTGAACAAGATGGGCCGCCTTGCCGACTTCACGGCCCTGCAGATCTAAGGCCCAAGGCAGGACTTGACATAAATCGAGAAGGCGCATAAGAATAACCGTTCCGGCAATAACGGGCGGCTCTTATGCGCCCGATAATCTATTGCATTACACCCCGTGAGGGGTCATATCTTGGAGGATTCCCCCATGGCCAATCATGCTTCCGCTATCAAGCGCCACAAGCAGAGTGTTAAGCGCAACGCCCGCAACCGTGCCGCCCGTACCCGCATCAAGAACGTGGTGAAGGCCGTGCGCGCCGCTATCGCCAACAACGACAAGGCCGCTGCCGAAGCCGCCCTCGTGACCGCTACTTCCACCGTGACCAAGATCGCCGGCAAGGGCGTCATCCACTGGAAGAACGCCGCTCGCAAGGTGTCCCGTCTCGCCAAGGCCGTCAACGCCATCGAGGCCTAAGTTTCGCGCTTCCTCGTGAAGCTCAGAGGGAGAAGGTATCATGCCTTCTCCCTTTTGGCGTTTAAGCCGAACGTAGGATCGGGCGGGATTCTTCAAGCAGATCAGCGCAGTACGTGTTACCGCAGAAGGGCGGGAAAGGGCGTTAGAAGAGTATGTTCTCTCAGAGTCTTTTGACGCACTCGCCTTTTTGGGCTAGCGTCGGAGCTATGAGATAACCACGCGTGCGGGCGCGCCCGCAGGAGGCATCATGAAAGGCGGTGGCATCTTGGGTATACTGGGCGGCACATTGGGCGCGGCCCTTCTTTCCAAAGGTATGCAGGCCGGAGGATCCGCGATACTCGGTTCCGTGCTCAAAACGGCGGCCGGGACGGCCCTTGGCAAGTCCGGTGGGCGCGGCGGAAAAGGAGGCCTGGGCGAAAGTATGCTCCGTTCTGCGTTCGTATCCGGCAAGGGACGGGGAAAGGGGGCTTCCGGGCGAGGCGTGGAGAAAGGGGCAGGCCGGGGAAGCGGGCAGGGCGCTCATGCACAGGATGCCCCTTCGCTGGCCACGCTTGTCGAAAAGGCCATGGAAGCCCTTGCGAGCAGGGAAACTCGGCCTGCGGGAGCGGTTTTCGAAGATAAAGTTAGACTGGTCGAATCTGAGAGTGTTCAGCGCCGTGAACTGGCGCTCCGCCTGTTGGAGGAAGCCACGGTGAGCGCTGTCCCGGGGCGCGTGCGACTGCGCCACCCGGCCTTCCGTGAACCCGCGCTTCAGGCTCTGCGCCCGGCCCTGCTGGCCGCAGGCATGAGCGAGGCGGTGTTCAACACCAAAACGGGCTCGATACTGCTGACCTATGGGTCGGATGCCTTGTCCGGCGACGAAGTCTTTGCTGTCCTGCTCCCGCTGGGGGAATTTCTTCTGGACTGGCATGGCTGATATTTTCTATTGCGTTATGTTAAGGAAGGTCTTCGGGCCTTCCTTTTTTTGTTGTCTGCGTCGGTAGGGGGGGGCAGGGGAGAGAGGCTTTCGCCTGACGAGGCGCAGAGTGGGGGGCATCTTTTGAAGAATTGAGGGAAAGAGCTCCGAAAGACTTTCCCTTGTCCGACAAGCTTCCTGTGGACTCCGCCAAGGTCGCCCTCGGCAAAAAGCTCGTCAGCGACAAGCGTCTCTCCGGCATGGATATCCCGCAGGGCGGCCGCGAGCTTATCGTGAGCTTTCTGCTTGCCCTTACCGGCGAATGGAACGGCAAGACCGTGGGCGGTACTTCCGTCTAAAATTAGAGTGATCTAATAATTTCTGAAAGGCAGAAGGAAGGCTCCTGTATTGCGGAGCCTTTTTCTCTTTTAAAAATCTGTCTGCTTCAGTTGGAAAATATTCCTACTCGAAAGCAAGGAAAAACTTCTTGACATAAATAATAACAATAGCTATTACTGATTCAACGACAAAGGGACAAGGCCATCGTCTCCCCGTCGCATATCCCCCTTCCTTTTTCCTTTCGCTCCCAAGGAGAAGATCATGCTTACGCCGCGCCAGATAGAACTCATCAAAGCCACCGTGCCCGTGCTCCGTGAGCATGGCGTGGCCCTGACCACCCACTTCTACAAAAGGATGCTTTCCGGCAACCCCGAGGTGAAGAACCTGTTCAATCAGGCCCATCAGGCCAAGGGGCATCAGCAGAGGGCTCTTGCCAACGCCGTTCTTGCCTATGCCGAGAACATCGAAGACCCGACTCCGCTCCTGCCTGCCGTGCGCCATATCGCCGTGAAGCACTGCACCATCGGCGTACGCGCCGAACAGTACGGCGTGGTGGGCAAGCATCTTCTGGCCTCCATCCGCGAAGTTCTGGGCGAAGCCGCCACCGATGAGCTTGTGGATGCCTGGGCCGCGGCCTACGGCCAGCTTGCCGATATCCTCATCGGCGCGGAAAGCGATATCTACAAGGAACAGGCTATGGCCGAAGGCGGCTGGGCCGGCTGGCGTCCCTTCCGTGTGGTGCGCCGTGAAGACGGCGGCACTGGCGTGGTGAGCTTCTACCTCGCCCCCTCCGATGGCGGCCGCCTGCCCGAGTTCAAGCCCGGCCAGTTCGTTTCCGTACGTGCCTTCATCAGGGAACTCGGCCTCTCCCAGCCCCGCCAGTACACCTTGAGCTCCTGCGAGGGCGGTTCCATGATCCGCATCTCCGTGAAGCGCGAATGCCCCGAAGGCGCGCCCAAGGGGGCTATGTCCAATCATCTGCACGACAATCTCCAGGAAGGGGATGTCATCGAAGTTTCCGCCCCTCTCGGCGATTTCGTCCTCAAGGACGGCGACAATGCCGTGGTTCTGTTCTCCGCAGGCATCGGCATCACTCCCATGGCGGCCATGCTGGAAGCCCTTGCCCGCAAGGAGAGCAGGAGGCCTGTGCGCTTCATCCATGTGGCGCGCAACAGCCAGAGCTTCCCGCTCATGTCCGAGATTGAGGCCAATATCTCCCGCTTGCCCGATGCGAGCCTTCAGGTCTTCTACACCAAGCCCCTTGGAGGCGATTCCCTGCGCTGCTGCGGCGTTGGCCGCCCCTGCGGCGAGATGCTGAAGAAGCTTTGCATCCCGGCAGATGCGGACGTTTACCTCTGCGGCCCCACGGCCTTCATGGACGAGCAGCGCAAGGCTCTCCAGGAATGCGGCATCCCTGCCTCGCAGATATATCATGAAGTGTTCGGCACCGGCGAAATGGCTGGCTCGTAAGCAGGAAGGGGCGCTCAGCCGAACACTTCCGGCCCCTGTTCGCAGGGGCCTTCCCCTTCGTTTCAGCAACTGACGTGCGGGAGTCCTCCCACTTGATGCTTCCATGCACCCCTCCCACAGTCAGTCCCGCGGCCGCAGGTTTGCCACTCCTCCTGCGGCCGCATTCTTTATGCAGCTTCGCCTCTGAAATTTCAGCCTTGCTTTTATGGCGATTTCTCCCTAAATGTGACCATTGTCACGGTATGAAGGTCTGCCATGCCGTATGCTCCTGAAAAAATACCCTCTGGAGCATGCTATGGGGCAGACAGCCCGCATCACCGACATCCCATATTGGACATCGCAGGAGCAGAACGTGCAGGAAAAGCTCGCCTCCCTCTTTCCCGAACTCACGGTGCAGGAATGCGCCCGCCTTGCCTCGTCTTCCCGTGTTGTAGCCTATGCCAAGAACGAGTGGATCTTTTCGGAAGGCGAGAGCCTCGGCTCTGCGGACTGGCTCCTCTCCGGCAACGTGGAACTGCTCAAGGGTTCGATGGCGGGCAAGAACACCATCCTGCACGTCGTGCGCGAAGATCACTTCCTCGACCACTGCATCTTTTTTGGCAGCGGGCAGGCCTTCGTTTCCGCGCTGGCCCTGAGCAAGTGCTCGATCCTGCGCATCGACGCCAAGGTGCTCCGCTCCGTGCTCATGGGCAACGCCGCCTTTGCCATGCGCCTGATGAAGGCCCTTGCCATTCGCCAGCGTATGTTCATCAATAAGATAGCCGTCTCACAGGGCAAGATATCCGTGCGCCGCCGTGTGGCGGGCTGGCTTCTGCACAAGGCCCGTGTGGGCCGTACCAACGTGGTGGACGACGGCATCACCCGCGAAGTGCTGGCAGGCCTCCTCGGGCTTTCGCGCGAGAGCCTTTCCCGCCAGCTCAGTTCCTTTGCCGAAGACGGCCTTGTCCGCCTTGAGAAGAAGGCCATCATCATCGAAGATGAAAAGGCCCTGCGCCGCTTCCTTGAGGATTGAATCATGACGGAAGCTGCCTCATTCCCCCTCACGCTTCCCGACCCGCTGACGCCCGACCTCGTGCCCTGGGCGCGCATCGTCTATTCCTCGCGCAGCGGCAATACGCAGGCCGTGGCCGAGCATCTGGCCGGAAGCTTCGGCCTCAGCGCTGTGAACGCCCGTGCCGAGCTGGAAGCCCGCATGGAAGACCGCGGCCCGGACGGACGCCTTCTGCGCGGGGATACCGCAGGCACGGCCGACGAGATACTGCTCCTCGGCTTCTGGGCGTGGCGCTGCGGCCCGAACCCCACTATGCGCGACTTCATGCGCGGCCTGCGCAGGCGGCGCGTTTTCCTTTTCGGCACTATGGCCGCGTGGCCGGATTCCGAACACGCGCGGGACTGCCTTGCCTGCGCCAGAGAGCTTCTGGCCGAAGGAGGGAATGAACTTCTCGGCCACTTTTTCTGTCAGGGCAGGCTTGCCCCTGCCGTGCGCCGCAACAGCAGGCATCCGCGTACCCCGGAGCGGGAACGCCGCCTGAACGAAGCCGAAAAGCACCCCGACGCCGCTGACCTTGCCGCCGCCGAAGCCGCCGCCCGCGCCGTGCTCACGCCTCTCATGCCCTGAATTTCCAGAGCGGGGATGGTCCGAAACTCCCCGTTCGCCTCTGCCCTAGAAGCGCCTCCCGACTGCACCGGGCGGCGCTTCATGCGTTATGGGGGAGGCGGAGAGCCCCAGCCGATCTATGCTCGTGATGAAGAGCTGGTCTTCGGGGCTATGACAAGCAGTTATATACATTACGCCATCGAGCGGAAAATGCTTTTCTCAAGATGAAGCAGTGGCGTGGCATTGCTACGCGCTACGCTAAAAGAACGGATTCCTTTCTTGCTGCCGTGCAGATTCGCTGCATCGCTCTTTGGGCTAAAATTTATTGACGACACTATCTAGGGCGCAAGCATGATGCGGCAGCGCACCTGCGAACTGCGGCCCTTGTCATCCACCACAACGATATCCACGGTCCGGGAAGAGTCCGGCTCCCACAGGAAAGGCTCGTCCGGCGCGGAACTGCCGAGATAGGCCGCCCCGGCGAACCAGTGCAGGCGCGATACGCCGGTGTCTGCCGCCGCCGAAAGGGGGATGGGCCTGCTCTGCCGGCCGAGGCTCCTATAATACGTCATGCCCTTCTTGGGCAGAAGGATGCGCGGGGGGCGGCCTGCCGCCTGAGCGGCCTCGCTTCTGCCCGCGCAGATGGGGAGCCAGTGCGGCGGGGGCGCTTTGGTGATGCCTGCCTGCGCGAAGATGCGCCGTAGGTCTGAAGGCCAGAATTCCCAGAACACTTCTTCCGTCTCCCCGGGTACGGCGTCACAAGCCCGCAGGCCCGTGGCCCTGTCGATGAGGATGGGGCGGAGTATGCCGCTGTCGCGGATGGGCGATATGCCGGGCAGGAACAGCGTTTCCGTGGTTTCGGAACAGCGGGAAATGTCCACGTCCCCGGTGGACGTGCATACCGGGATCTCCGCAAGGTCGAGGCCGGGCCGCTGGGACGGCAGAAGGTCATGGAGCGGGCGCAGGGCGGCCAGAGCCTGCGCGGCCTCCATGAAGAGGGGCTGTGCCGACCTTGCACCGACGAAGAACGGATGGGAAGAACCGTCGAAATTGCCCACCCACACCACAAGCACGTATTCCCCTACCACGCCCGCCGTCCACGCATCGCGGAAGCCGTTGGACGTGCCTGTCTTGATGCGCAGGGGCAGGCGGCCTTCCCGCGTGGGCAGGGAATCGCCCTGTTCCAGCATACGGAGCGTCACAAAGGCGGCTTCCGGCGAAAGCAGGCGCACGGGCGCTTCGAGCTGGGCATCCTGCCTCAGGCGGAGAGGATACCACAGCCCCTGATTGGCCAGCATGGCGTAAAGCCCGGCTAGTTCGCGCATGGTGACTTCCGCACCGCCCAGCACCAGCGCCAGCCCGTAATGTTCCGGCGCTTCGGGCAGGTGTACGCGCGCCTTCTTCAGGAAGCCGTAGAGGCCCGGCTCTTCAAGCTGTTCCGCAAGGATGATGGCCGGGAGGTTGCGGCTGGCCTTCAGGGCTTCGTGGGCGTGCACAGGGCCGCGGAAGCCCTTGTCGAAATTCTCCGGGTCGTAGCCGCCGAAGGAGCGGGGGCTGTCGATGAGCAGGGTCATGGGGTGGATGAGCCCCTGATCCAGAGCCAGCGCGTAGATGAAGGGCTTGAGCGTGGAACCCGGCGAACGCTTCGCCCTTGTGCCGTCCACCTGCCCGTCGATGGCGGCGTCGAAGAAGTTGGCCGAGCCCGCCAGCGCACAGACCTTCATGCTCGGCGCATGGACGAGCATGGCGGAAGCGTTGCTCAGGCCGAAGCGGCGATACCGTGCGGTGTAGGAGCTCAGGCAGGATTCCAGCATGGCCTGCAGTTCCGGCTCGATGGTGGAAGCGAGGCGTTCCGGCCCGGCCTCCGAAAGGAGTTCCGTGCTGACGTGCGGGGCGCGGAAGGGCAGGCGCGAAAGGGGGCGCACGCGGAGCGGCGGGGAGGCCTCAACATTGGCCGCACCGTCCTTTCCTTCCAGAGAAAGCCGCAGGAAGCGGGCGCGCGCCGCGTTGAAATCCCGGCCGTTCACCGGATTGCGGCGTATGGGGTTCTGCGGAACTACGGTCAGAGCAAGGCTCTCGGATTCGGTGAGCCGGGCCGCCGGAGCGTTGAAATAGATGCGCGAGGCGGCCTCGATACCCTCGATATTGCCGCCGTAGGGCGCAAGGTTGAAATAGGCTTCAAGGATATCCTGCTTGTCGTAGTGCCGTTCGAGGAGGAGCGCCGCCCCTATCTGCCGCAGTTTGCCGCCGATGCCGGAGCTGTCCAGCTTCAGGCGCATTCGGGCCACCTGCATGGAAATGGTGGAACCGCCCATGCGCCTGCCACCGCCCACGTAGGTCGTCCACGCCGCACGGAGCAGGGACAGGGGATTGACGCCCGGATGCCGGAAGAAATGCCTGTCCTCGTAGCGGATGAGCGCGTCCACGGCTTCCGGGGCGATGTCGTCCAGTGTGACGCGGAGGCGGAATATCCCGTCTTCGGCCCGGCTGATACGCATGATGCCGCCGTTCGCGTCCAGCACCATGCGCCCGAAGGGAACGCCGTCGAGCAGGGGCGGCGGCGAGACCAGCCCCAGCGCCGCCCATGCCAGCAGGCAGAACGCGCCAAGGCCGCAGGCGAGCTTCGCCGCGAAGCGCAGGGAACGGAAGAGAAAGCCGGGCCGGGGGAACAAAGGGACTCCGCGTAGAAGAAGCTGGGGGAACAAGGCCGTACCCGGAAAGCCGTATCCGGGAAGAAAACGGGGCGAGGCCGAACAGCCCCGCCCCAGCATAGCTCTGTTATCAGCGGATTTCCATACTTCCCGAAGCCCCGTGGCCGCAAAGGCTCTGGTCGTACATGGCTTCCGCCTGTACCGGCGGCACGGTGAACATGCCTCGGTTCACGGCCCGGATGCGGTACGTGAACGTGAGCGCCTCGGACGTGAGGTCGGCAAAGGCCAGCATACGGTCTTCCCGCCTTTCGAGGTGCTTCACGCCGGGGGGAAGGATCTCGCCCTCGTCGCCGCGCGGGATGACCATCTCGAAGCCGCCGGGCAGAAGGTCGCTTATCACGCAGTCCGCGATGCGCGGCTTCATGGCGCGGGCCGTTACCTTCACGGTGATCTCGTCGCCCTGGCGGGCGCTCCGCATCACTTCGCCCTTGGCGTCAAGATAGACACGCTCCACCTCGATGCCGTCTGCGGCCGCCCCCTTGGCGGGGACACGGTCGAAGCCGCCGGTGCTCACCTGCCAGTAGAGGTGCGGCGAGCCTTCCGGCACTTCCGCAGACCAGCTCCTGCAGAGGGGCATTTGGGCGTCGAGAAGTGCGCCGCCTGCCAGCAGGGCGGAAACGGCGTCGCCTTCGCCGTCAGCACAGGTGAGCTTCGCCTGACTCATATCTGCGGCCGCCGAAGCTCCGAGGGCCAGCAGGGCACGGGAACTCTGGGCCGCCGAGAACGTGGCGTAGCGCGACGCCTTCATGGACATGGAGGCCGTTTCGAAAAGGTCGTTCTTCACGGCGTCCGTACAGCGCTCGGGGAAGTGGCGGGCAAGAAGCGAGGTGTACAGCGCCTTCTGGGCCAGCTCGTCGAAGAAGCCTTCCGGCGTGTATTCGATATCCTTGAAGGAAAGCGTCTTGCGCATCAGCATCTGCCGCTGGCTGGCGGCAAGGAGCACGGCGGTCACGTCCTTCTTCCAGCCCTTTGTGCCGCGTTCCTTCATGGCCGTCTGGAGTTCTTCGATGAGCCGCGTGGTGATGCGGCCTTCGCGGGTGAGCACCCAGATACCGTAGGCCGACGTGCGCGCCGCGGCGAGCGAGGCGCTGTTGAGCGGAACACGGCGTTCCACGGCGTTGCAGACCATGTCGAGCAGGCCGTCGTCCGCGCCGAGCCCGGCTTCGCGCATGGTGAGCAGGAAGTCGGCGGCGTAGGCGGTGAGCAGGGCGTCGGGCTGGCCGCCGGGCCACAGGGACACGCCCATGTAGGACGTGCGGGCCCGGATGGCGCTGACCGCCGAGCCAATGGCCTTTTCGCTTTCTTCGGCTTCAAGGATGCCGGGATAGGGACGCAGGGCGAGGTGGGCAAAGGCCCGGCTGACGAGCTGTTCCGTACAGCCGTAGGGGTAGGCGTCGAGATAGGCGGCAAGGCCCTTCACCAGAGGCAGGGGGAGCGGCGAAAGCGAAGCCGAACTGCTGGCCCCGAACGCATAGACGCTGCGTTCGGCAGGCAGGGAGGCCGAGGCTTCCAGCACTCCGGCCCGGATGCTGGTCCTGGCAGGGCTGGCGGGCCGCACCGAGAGGGACGCCGAACGAGCGTAGCCGCGCTCTTCACAGTTCGCCGCAAAGTGCAGTTCTGCCGAGCCCGGCTCTTCCCCGGCCTTCATGCTGAACGGCAGGACGAGTTCGGAGTCGGCCTGCATATCCACGAACTGCGGGAGCGGCGTCAGGAAGACGAGCGGGCCGTCAGCCGTGCAGGAAAGCTCCGCACGGACAGCGCGGCTTTCGGTGTTGGCAATGGCCAGCGCGCCGTGGAAGGTGTCGCCCGGGGAGAGGGTGAGCGGCGTCTGCGGCGTGAGCACGAGGGGAGCCTTCACCGTGGCAGGGCAGGAGGCCGAACCGGCGCGGCCTTCCGAAACGCCCACGGCCATGAGGCGGACCTTGCCGTTGTAATACGACGGGATGGGGATATCCACAGCCGTACCTTCGGGCGAAACGTCCAGAAGCTTCGACCATGTGGCCAGCGGGGCTTCCCCGCGCCGCTTGAAGGGGTTCAGGAAGCGGGAGGACGTGCCGCCAGCTTCGGTATCGCCGCCGAAAGCCGCCCAGCGCCCGGCCATGAGGGCATGGTCAGGCATGAGCAGATCGAAGGCCTGAAGCGTGCGCACGCCAAGGGCCCGGTCTTCCAGCAGGCTGAACAGCGGGGAAGGCGTGGCAAAGCGGGTGAGCTGGAGCACGCCCTCGTCCACGGCGAAGAGCACGGCCTTGCCTGCTTCGGCGGAGCGCAGGTTCACGCGCAGGGTAGAGCCGGGCTGGACTTCGGCAGGCGCTTCGAGCCTGAGACCCAGATCGCGCCGGACGATATTGGCGCTGAACGGGGCCGCGGCGTAGGTATGGGGCTCCATGTACACGGCCTTGGAATCCGGGGAGCGCACGAAGGAGACGTTCACGTAGCCGCGCCCTTCGAAGGTCTTGGGTACGGTGATGCTCTGCACGGTGTCGCCAGCCTTGGCGCTGAACCATGCGAAGGCTTCCACGCCCTCGCGTTCCAGCGTGATGAGGCCGGTTCCGTCGTAGGGCAGGGAGAGCGCCAGGTTCAGGGTGTCGCCCGAAGCGCAGGAAGCCTTGTCGAGGCGCAGGCGCATCTTGCCGGAAGCCAGTTCCGCCCCCGGTTCAAGGAGCTTTTCCCCGGCCACGGCATAGGGGACGGAGGCAAGGAGCGTTCCGTTCCTGTCGCGCACGGTAAGCAGGAATTCCCCAGCTTCCGCCGTGTTCAGCGGCAGGCGCAGGCCGTCCGGGCTGATGCTGAGAACAGAGGTGGAGAAGGGCACGTCCAGCGGGGTCTCCTCGTAGCGGAAATTCCCCCTGCGATCGGAAACAAGGCTGGTGGCGTAGCGCCGCAGGGCTACGGAGAAGGTGAGCCCTTCCACGGCGATGCGCGAAAGTTCGCTGTCCACGGCCACGAATTCGAGTTCGGCCCTGCCGTTCTGCGGGATGAAGGCAAGGTTGGTCAGCGCGCCGGAAGGGCGCCAGCCCAGCATATGCCTGTGGGGGGAAACGAGGAAGGATATCTCGCCCGAGGTGGCGCGCCCGCCGTCGGCCTCGAAGCCTTCAGCCGTCACGCGGCATCGGGCGGAAGCCCCGGAAATGAGCTCGGCGGGAATACGGAACGAAGCGCGGCCCTCGGCGTCGGTAAGGGAGGCCGCCAGTTCGCGCGACTGACCATGCCCGGCGAAAGGCGCAGGGTCGAGGAAGCTGAACTGCTCGAACCCGGCAAAGCGGAAATGGGCGGGCGAGGCTTCCGCACGGGCCTTGACCTTATGGCTGGCGGCAGGCGTGCCGTACAGGTTCTTCAGGAGAAGGCCGATATCCAGAGGCTTTCCGGGCTCAGTGGCAAGCCAGCCCTTCGCCAGCGGGGCCTGAAGCTTGAGCGACAGCGTATCCGGCTGGAATTCCTCCATGCGTACCGAGGACGCACCAAGGACTTCCGCAGAGCCGGAGGGCTTCACGGTCAGGGTATAGCGGCCGGTGGCCGAGTTCTCGGAAGAAGTCCAGTCGAGAAGCGCCATGCCCATAGCGCCGGGCGTGAAGTTCTTCTTCATGACGGTGCGGCCTGCCGGGTCGCGCAGTTCGGCGGAAAGGGGCATATCCGCAGGGAGCGGGGCCCAGTCCGCACGGCGGACGACACAGCCGAAATGCAGGGCCTCGCCCGGGCGGAACATACCGCGCTGGGAGAAGACAAAGGCGTTCAGGCCGTCCTGCGAGGACGTCTTGCCGCCGGTGGGGAATTCGGAATAGTCCAGCTCGCGGGAGCGGTCGGTCAGGGGAAGCCATGCAAGGTCGCGCCCGTCGGCAGATTCCGCCACAGCGGCCACGGGGCGGGCTTCACGGGCAAGGCCGGCCAGCGAGGGCAGGGAGGCGTGGCCGAGTTCGTCCGTCACGGCAGAGGCGCAGGGCCTGCCGTTCGCCCCAAGGATGCTGACCTTGGTGCGGGCCACGGGCTTCCCATCCTTAAAGGAATGCACGAAGGCCTCGTAGCCGCCGAGAGCCGTGCGCTTCAGCATGAGGCCGAGATCGGTGACGAGCAGCATACGTTCAGCAAAGGCGACGCTTTCGCCGTCCTTCATGCCCGTGAGCTGTACCTTCATAAGGCCGTGCGTATCGCCCTTCGCGGCGTTCAGCATGGGGGCAAGGTCGAGCGCCGCGAACTGGGCCTGCCCGCTGGACGAGGCAGACAGGGGCAGTTCGCCGCCGCTGTTCTCGCTCAGGGCGTCGAAGCCGATGCCGGAAGAGGAGAGCGGTTCGGTGAAGGCGCGGTCAGAGCCCTGAGCCAGCAGGGCGAGGAAGGGTTCGCGCACCTTCTGGGCCTGCCAGCGCACGGAGTCGAGGCCGACGGCGTAGATGTCCAGCATCTTGCGGCCGGAAAGGGAAAGCACACTGCCGGGCTGGAGAAAGTCGAGGGACGTGGAGAACTCCCACGCCTTCAGTATCTGCCGCCACGTCTTGCCGAGGCTGTGGCCGGACGCGGAGCGGAACTTCTCGTTCATGCCGACAAGGACATAGCGGCCCGGCTCTACGGGAACGCGGAAGCGCAGTTTCGCCGTGGGGGCGTTGTCCTTCATAAGGGAAACGGGCGTGAGCTTACTGGCCTTCGCCAGCGTGCTCCCGGGGATGACGGGCGCGGCTCGCCAGTCGCAGGGGCGGCGCGCTTCGTCCGTGGCGTAGAGGGGGAGCTGCCAGATGTCGAGGTTCTTCAGCACTTCCTCGGGCGTGGCGTAGAGCGACGTTTCCAGCGTGAGCACGTGCATCTTGCTGAGGCCGTCGTCCAGTTCCCAGCCGAGGTCGGCGCTGTTCACGGCGAAGAGCGAACTTCTGCCCGTAACGGCCACGCCGAAGCTTGCGCCCTTTTCGCCCTGCTTCAGGGTGGAGAAGCTGAGCTTGCGGTTCTCGTAGGTGAACTGCGGCACGCCTTCCACAAGGATGCGCACCTCGGAATTCCGTTCAGGGAGGCGCGTTACCGGGAAGGAGACGTTCACGCGGTCGCGCACGTCGTTCCAGATAAGCTCCGCCTCGCCCACGGCGATGTCGGAAGGAGCGATGCAGGAGATGGCAGGGGCAAGGCCGCGCACAGGGTAGTTGAATTCCAGCGAAGCCGAAATGCGGTGGCGTGCGGCAGGGGAAGGATCGGGCCAGAAGCGGCTTTCCAGCAGGCGCACGCTGAGGCGCGTGGTGGTAACGGACAGCGTTTTCTTATCGAGCACCACGGAAGAGGGGCAGGCCATGCCGCTGATATCCACGGTGTAGGTCGTGCCGGGAGCTGTGGGCGTTTCCGGGTCGGGCGTGAAGCCCATGCGCGTGCTGCTTTCCCACTTCCAGCGGCCCTTGAGCGGGGGCGTAAGGGTCACGCCTTCCACGGTTTCGCCCGGCGTGCCGAAGCTGGCCGCGCATTTCACCTTCCACTTGTCGCCGTACTTGGAGCGGCAGAGCGCCTCGTCGGGCAGGATGTTCACGCCGAAACCGTCCGTCCATGGATAGTAATGGGAGAGTTTGACGTGGCGGAACGCCGGGGCCGAGGGGCTGGCCGCCTCGGCGGCAGGGCAGACGGCCTGCACGAAAAGTGCCATGACAAGGGAAAGGAGCAGACGCATGACAGCCTCCTGCTATGTGCCTGAATGGGGAAAGGTTCTTGGCGGTTTGGGTTTCAATGTTCAGGAACGGGTGGGGCGAGGACTTCCGATTCCTGAATGGGCAAGGCGTCCGGCGAATCGAGGGCCCGCAGGAACAGCGCCTTTAGGTCGTTGGCCCATGCGGAACGAGGGTCGCCGTCCTTATGGAAGTACAGGCGTTCGCCGCTGGCATAGTCCACGCTCAGGGAACAGGGGGCGTATTCGAAGGGCAGGCCGGAGGTGACTGCGTCGAAGCCGTTCCGGCGGGGCAGGTCATGCTTCAGGATGACGGCGTGTACTTTGCGCAGGAAGGCTTCGTCCACCGCCACGGCGCGGGCTTCCTGCCCCCGGGGCCGTGCCGTGAGGAGGAAGCCTTCCTCTTCCCGGCGTACCGAGAAGGCCCAGTGCCTGCCGCCCCGGCTGCAGCCGCCTTCTTCCCAGTCGAGCAGGAAGAAGTTCGTGTCGAGAGCAACGATCTCCGCAGAGTGTATGACCTTGGGGGCGTCGTAGCTGTGGCGGCGCGTCACGCCGCCGTCCACACAGTCGGTATCGCTGGAGCGGCCGGTCAGACCACAGCCCCCGAGGGCGAAGAACGCACCCAGCGAGGCCGCCGCGACCAGAAGGATGGACAGTATCTTCTTCACGATTTTCCCCTACAAGAGTATGAAGGCGCACCCTCCCCGAAAGAACGGTACGCCCTGTCCTGTGCCGGAGCGAGCGGGAGAGAGAGGCCCGCCCGGTCAGCGATGTGATGCTTCCGTGTTTTGCCGCCCTTGTCCAGAGCGGCGTACCCATCACAGATAGATACGTCCCTTCGGAGGGATATGATGCTTCAGCGGCTGGCCGTCCTTATCCAGCGTATTGAGCATGACGGCCCTGCAGTAGTCCTGAACGGCACGCACATAGGAATCCCCGGACTTGTGGAAGAGTTCTTCCAGCGTCTTGAAGGTGAAGAGCTTGCCTACGAGGAACGCGTCGCTGCCCTTCTGGAGCTCTGCCCAGTTCGAGGACAGGCGGATGAAGTCACGATCAAGATAGAGGACATGGTGCTGGATAGTGAATTCCGGCAGCTGGGCCAGACCGTAGAAAACGGAATCCTTCCCTATCTGCTTGGCAGAGGGGATGCAGTTCTGAAGAGATTCCGCTTCTCTCTGCACGCGTTTCTGCATGTTCTCCACGCGGGAGAGCCAGATGCTGGAATGCTTTTTGAAGTTGTGGGCGAACTTGTCGAGGCTGATGAGGACAAGGCCATCGCCCCTGAGCGCGAAGGACTGGCTGTCCACATTATAGGACATATACTTGCCCAGTTCGGCCCGGATGGAATGCAGCTGTTTCATGACGTCGTCGCTGGCGATGAAGCGGCCGTCCTTCCTTTCACCCTTCTTCACGTTCTCCGTGTAGGACTTGAGCAGATTTCTGATATTGGTGATCACCTGCAGATAATTTTTGGCGTAGCCCTGACTCCAGTTCAGCAACTCCCCGTAATACTTTATGCCTCGGTAGAGGGCGGGGCGGTAATCCTTCACGTCCACATGCATACCGTACAGGTTGGCGATATGGGGAACGAGGGAGTTTATGATCTTGCTTTCCCGCCGGAGAGCCTCCTCCTCGGCGCTGTTGCCGAAGACGAGGGGCGGGCCGTTGTCCAGATCGATGAGCGACTGCTTGTAGGCGATGAGCTGGGGCACGCAGAGCGCGGTCTTGTCGGGATCCCACACGAAATCGTTTTCGAATTTGTCGTTGGCGGTGACGCAGGATTGCAGGGCCTTGAAGGCGTTCTGCATCTTCTCGGCCTGCTGCTGGGCATAGACGCGGCCGTTCACAGGGGCTTTGTTGGCTTTGTCCTGAAACTGCTGGTTCTGGGCGAAGGCCGGAACGGCA
>JAFQTU010000052.1 GCA_017408905.1 Mailhella sp.
CAGCGGGTTATAATCAATCTGGCGGAGAGGAAGAGATTTGAACTCTTGGTACCTTTCGGGTACACACGATTTCCAATCGTGCTCCTTAAGCCGGGCTCGGAAACCTCTCCGCGACAGGTGTGTTTCTAGTATAGAAGCCGGTGAACGTCAAGCAAAAAATCGCACTTTTTTGCTTTTTTCCTTCAAATAATTTTTTTCAGAAGGATTTCACCGAATTGCGTGCAGGAAACAGCCTGAGCGTTTTCCATTTCTGCGGCAAGATCGGGCGTAACGGTCTTGTCGGCAACGGCGGCGAGAATGGCGTTCTGCACTTTGCGGGCCGCTTCGGCAAAGCCCATGTGCTGGAGCATGAGCGCACCCGAGAGCATGAGACTGCCGGGATTGGCGATATCCTTGCCTGCCGCCGTGGGGGCCGTGCCGTGGGTAGCCTCGAAGATAGCCAGCTCGTCCGACATATTCACGCCGGGGGCCATGCCAAGGCCGCCGACCTGCGCGGCAAGCGCATCGGAAATGTAGTCGCCGTTGAGATTGGGCAGGGCCAGCACGCTGTACTGTTCGGGGCGCAGAAGGGCTTCCTGGAACATGGCGTCGGCAATACGGTCCTTGATGACGATCTTTCCCTTGCTGTTCTCGGGCGTGGCTTCCTTTTCGGGGATGGTGATGTCGCCGAATTCCTCGCGGGCCACTTCATAGCCCCATGCGCGGAAGCCGCCTTCCGTGAACTTCATGATATTGCCCTTGTGGACGAGGGTCACGCTGGGCAGGCCATTGTCGATGGCGTAGCGGATGGCGCGGCGCACAAGGCGCTTGGAACCGGCTTCGCTCATGGGCTTGATGCCGATGGCGGAACCCGCACGGATGGCCGCCCCGAACTCGCTGCGCAGGAAGTCGCCCAGCTTTTCGGCTTCGGGCGTACCGGCGGCGTATTCGATGCCCGCGTACACGTCTTCGGTATTTTCGCGGAAAATGACCATGTTCACGCGCTCGGGGTGCTTCACCGGGGTGATGATCCCTTCAAACCAGCTCACAGGGCGGATGCAGGCATAGAGGTCGAAGGTCTGGCGCAGGGCCACGTTCAGACTGCGGATACCGCCGCCCACGGGCGTACCCAGCGGCCCCTTGATGGCCACAGAAGCCTTGGAGAGCGTGTCGAGCGTGGCTTGCGGAAGGGGAGTGCCGCATTCGCGCATGGCCTTTTCACCGGCCAGCAGTTCCACCCACTCGATCTCGTGCTCGCCGTTGGTGGCGGCCTTCATGGCGGCGTCGAGCACAGGGCGCGTGACCTTCCAGATCTCAGGGCCGATACCGTCGCCTTCTATCCAGTAAACCGTGTGTTTCATGTCTGTCTCACAAATAAAGCTGTTCCGCATGGGCGCGCTTTCTGCGCAGGAAATAACGCTCCGCCATCTTGCGGTGATGGGCGGGCATGGCCAGCTCGCCGAGTTTTTCCCAAGGTACGAAACGGTGCGGGATATCGCCAAGCTTTTCCGAGATATCCTGCATGGCAAGCGCTTCGTCAAGGGCTAATCTGAAGAAATGTGCCGTCAGGCGGTGATTGGTATAGCCGTGGCTCACCGTTCCCAGAGGGGCCAGCACCTCGGCCGCAAGCCCAGCCTTTTTCCATGCGGCAAGAAGGGCGCTTTGCACGTCGCCTGCCACGGAATCCAGCCCCGGGAATTCCCACATATTGCCCCAGAGGCCCGAAGCTGGCCGCTGGAACAGCAGTACGTGCTTTTCGCAAAGCAGTATGCCATGCGCCGAAGTGACAGGGATGGTTTCCGAAGCCTGCTCCTTCACCGGGCGCTCACGCTCCACGCCGAGGCGGCGGGCTTCGCACCACGCGGCCAGCGGGCATTCCGCGCATTTCGGAGCCTTCCCGCATACGAGCGCCCCGAATTCCATGAGCGCCTGCGCATAGTCCCGGGCGCGCCCCGGAGGGAGAAGGTGCCGGGCTTCGTTCCGCACCAGTTCTGCCGCCGCTTTCCTGCGTATCGGAATGTCGATATCCAGAAGGCGCGAGAACACGCGCTCCACGTTCGCATCCACAGGAACGACATCCTGCCCGAAGGCGATGGAGAGCACGGCGTCCACCGTGTAAGCTCCGAGGCCGGGCAGGGCCGCAAGGCCTTCGCGCGAGGAGGGCAGTTCGCCGCCATGCCGCTCCACAACGGCCTTGGCCGCCTGATGGAGGAAGCGGGCGCGGCGATAATAGCCAAGCCCTTCCCAGTAACGCAGTATCTCCTCCTCTCCCGCTTCCGCCACGGAACGGATATCCGGGAAGCGCCGCATCCAGCGCTGGAAATAGGCCACGCCGCGTTCCATCTGGGTCTGCTGAAGCATGACTTCGGATATCCACACCTCGTAGGGCGTGTAATGTTCACGCCACGGCAGGGGGCGCTTGTGCAGGGAGAACCAGTCGAGCAGGGCAGAGCTGAGGCAGAGGCCGATATCGTCGGGAATGGTGGTTATCATGGCGGAAGTATATATCGCTCTTACACGCTTCACAAGAAGGGTAGGCCTGCAAGAAATCTCCTTCTGCAACGCTTGTCTGCCATTGCTTTTTGAAAAGCAGTGCTCCATAATCAGAAGGTCAACTTTGTTCCGTACATCCCCGGGCTGCCCGGAAGACATATGAGGTACTGCATGAATTTCGTTTTTATCTCCCCCCAGTTCCCCCAGTCCTACTGGAACTTCTGCGATCGTCTCAAGGCCCGCGGCGTGAACGTGCTCGGCATAGGCGACACCCCTTACGACGAGCTCTCCAAGGAACTGCGCCACAGCCTCACCGAATATTATAAGGTGAACAGCCTCGAGAACTACGACGAAGTCTATCGGGCTATGGCCTTCCTCACCTTCAAGCATGGCCGCATCGACTGGGTGGAGAGCAACAACGAATACTGGCTCTCCCAGGATGCCCGCCTGCGTACCGACTTCAATATCAAGACCGGCATGAACCTTGACGACGTGGCCCATGTGCGCCGCAAGTCCGCCATGAAGAGCTTCTACGAGGCCGCCGGTGTGCCCGTGGCCCGCTACCACATCATCAGCGATCTGGAAGCCGGCAAGGCCTTTGCCAAGGAAGTGGGCTATCCCGTCTTCGTGAAGCCCGATGGCGGCATGGGCGCTTCCGGCAGCTACAAGCTCTCCAGCGACGAGGACATGGAACGCTTCTACGCCACCAAGGAAGACGTTCCCTACCTCATGGAAGAATTCCTGAGCGGCGACATCTGGTCCTACGACGGCATTTCCGACTCCGAAGCCAATGTCATCTTCGAGACCTGCACCTCCTGGCCGCCCTCCATCGCGGATATCGTGAACAACAAAGACCATCTGGCCTACTACACGGCCAGCGAACTCCCCGAAGACCTGCGCGAGGCCGGGCGCGCCACGGTGAAATCCTTCAACGTGCGCAGCCGCTTCTTCCACCTCGAATTCTTCCGCCTGCGCGAAGACAAGCCCGGCGTGGCCAAGAAGGGCGAACTTGTGGCCCTTGAAGTGAACATGCGCCCGGCCGGCGGCTGGACGCCCGATATGTTCAACTACGCCAACAGCGTGGACGTGTATTCCATCTGGGCCGACATGGTGGTGCACGACAAGACCTTCGTGGACCTCAACAAGGAAAAGTTCTTCGCCGTCTATGCGGGCCGCCGCAACGGCAAGCCCTACGTGCATACCCCTGAAGAAGTGCGCGCCAAGTTCGGCGACAAGATCCGCATCGACCTCGACATCCCCGCCGCCATCTCCGGCGCTATGGGCGACCATCAGTGGACGGCCGTGCTCAAGACCCTCGAAGAGAAGGACGAATTCGTCCGCTTCGTTCAGGAGACCATGTGATGCAGTGCCTGCGCTACGGCATATCGAGCCGCCTGCTCCGGCGCTACCTGCCCTACAACGTGTACGGGCATGGCGGGCGGCCTCTCCTCGTCTTCCCCACGCAGAACGGGAAATGCGGCGACTACGAGCAATTCAAGATGCCGGATACCATAGCCGACCGCATCGAGAAAGGCGAAGTCCAGCTCTTCTGCGTGGATTCCATCGACAAGGAGACATGGTCCGGCCCTGAGGACCAGAAGCCTCTGCGCTCCCTCCTTCAGGAGCTCTGGTACAGGCATATCGTGGAAGAGTTCCTGCCCGTGATGATGGAGATCAACGGAACGCGGCTTGCGCCCATCACCACCGGATGCAGTATGGGCGCGACCCATGCGCTGAACTTCTTCCTGCGCAGGCCCGACCTCTTCGACGGCGTCATCGCCTTGAGCGGCGCGTACGATGCCCGCTATTTCTTCGGCGACGACTTCATGGACAGCACGCTGTACATGAACTCCATCGTGGACTACATGGCCAATATGCCCCTTGACCACGACTACATCCCCATGTTCAACGCCCGCAACATCGTCCTGTGCACAGGGCAGGGCGCATGGGAAGAAGAAATGGTGCGCACCACCCGCATCATGAAGGACATCTTCGCCGCAAAGGGTATCCGCGCCACGGTGGACTTCTGGGGATACGACGTGAACCACGACTGGCCGTGGTGGCAGAAACAGCTTCCTTACTTCCTCGACAAGGTGCTGTAACAAGCTGAAATCAAAGCCTGTTAGACTATTCAAACAAAAAAAGACGCGTGCGGGAATTCCACAGGCGTCTTTTCTTTTCCCCTTTGGTTCTGGCAAAAGGGAAGGGCGGGCCCCATGAGGAGTCCGCCCTTTTGTCAGATTACGTCAGCTAAGCTTACTTGGCCAGTTCGGTCAGTTCAGCGAAGCGTTCGGTGTACTGCTTGATCATGGTAGCGCGCAGTTCAGCGGCGAGTTCGGGCTGGGCCTTCTCGAGCTGAGCGTAGCGGTTTTCGCCAAGGAGGAATTCTTCCATCTTACCGTCGGGTTCCTTCTTGTAGTCGAGGATGAAGGGATTCTTGCCTTCTTCCTTGAGAGCAGGATTGTAACGGTACATGGGCCAGTAGCCGGTCTGCACGGCGAGCTTGGCTTCTTCAAGGCTCTTGCCCATACCCTTGCGGATACCCTGATTGATGCAGGGAGCGTAGGCGATGATCAGGGAAGGACCGTTGTAGGCTTCGGCTTCCTTGAAGGCCTTGAGGGTCTGGTTCATGTCGGCACCCATGCTGATGGAAGCAACGTACACGTAGCCGTAGGTCATAGCCATGCGGCCAAGGTCCTTCTTGCGCACGGGCTTGCCGGCAGCGGCGAACTTGGCGATGGAGCCGAGGGGGGTAGCCTTGGAGGCCTGGCCGCCGGTGTTGGAGTACACTTCGGTGTCGATGACGAAGACGTTGATGTCAGCGCCGGAAGCGATGACGTGGTCGAGGCCGCCGTAACCGATGTCATAGCCCCAGCCGTCGCCGCCGAAGACCCAGAAGGACTTCTTGGTGAAGAGGTCCTGCATGGTCCACAGCTTTTCGAACACGGGGTTCTCGCTGTCGAAGTCGAGTTCGGCCATCACGGCTTCACCGAATTCGCGGGAGAGCTTGGCATCGTTCATGTTGGCGAGCCAGCCTTCGAGGGCTTCCTTCAGAGCGTCGGAAATGCCTTCAACGGCAAGGGCTTCCTGCACGGCGAGGGCAAGGCCTTCGCGGCGCTGCTTGTAGGCGTCGTGCATGCCGAGGCCGTATTCAGCGGCGTCTTCGAACAGGGAGTTGCCCCAAGCGGGACCGAAGCCGTCCTTATTGGTGCAGTAGGGCACGGTGGGAGCGGAACCGCCCCAGATGGAGGAGCAGCCGGTGGCGTTGGCGATAACCATACGTTCGCCGAAGAGCTGGGTGATCAGCTTCACATAGGGGGTTTCGCCGCAGCCGGCGCAGGCGCCGGAGAATTCCAGCAGGGGCTGGCAGAACTGGGAGCCCTTGAGGGTATCGCGAGCGAACACATCGTCCTTGATGGAGATGTTGGCAGTGGCGAAGGCAAGGTTGGCAACCTGGTCGGCCTTCTGGGTTTCCAGAGGCTTCATGGTGAGGGCGCCTTCCTTGGCGGGGCAGATGTTGGCGCAGGAGCCGCAGCCGAGGCAGTCTTCAGCGTACACCTGGATGCGGAACTTGAGGCCCTTGGCTTCCTTGCCAGCGGCGTCGATGGTCACGAAGCTTTCAGGAGCACCGGCGAGTTCGTCTTCAGTGGCCAGCACGGGACGGATGGCGGCATGGGGGCAGGCCATGGCGCAGCGGTTGCACTGGATGCACTTGGAGGCGTCCCATTCGGGAACCATCACAGCCACGCCGCGCTTTTCGCAGGCGGTGGTGCCGACAGGCACGATACCGGCGGGATCGAAAGCGGAGACGGGGAGCTTGTCGCCCTGCTGGGAGATGATGGGACGAACGACATTGGCGATGTAGGGATCGGTGTCGTTGTAGATGGAGGGGGTGTCAGCGGCATCGGCCCAGGATTCGGGGTACTTGATCTCGACGAGAGCTTCAAGAGCCTTGTCCACGGCTTCGATGTTCATGTTGACGACCTTGTCGCCCTTCTTGCCGTAGGTCTTCTTGATGGCGGCCTTGATGTAGGCGATGGCTTCATCAAGGGGAAGAACGTTGGCAAGGGAGAAGAAGGCGGTCTGGGTGACCATGTTGATGCGGTTGCCAAGGCCCACTTCAGCGGCCACCTTGACGGCGTCAACATTGTAGAACTTCAGGCCCTTCTTGGCGATGGTGCGCTTCATGTGGCCGGGGAGTTCGCGTTCCATGTCTTCCACGGAAGTCCAGGCGGAGTTCAGCAGGAAGGTGCCGCCGTCCTTGATGCCTTCGAGCACGTCATACATGTTGACGTAGGCGTCCTTGTGGCAGGCGATGAAGTCGGCGCGGTTCACGAGGTAGGAAGACTTCAGAGGAGCCTTGCCGAAACGCAGGTGAGACACGGTGAAGCCACCGGACTTCTTGGAGTCGTAGGCGAAGTAGGCCTGAGCGAACATGTCGGTGTTGTCGCCGATGATCTTGATGGCGTCCTTGTTGGCGCCAACAGTACCG
>JAFQTU010000008.1 GCA_017408905.1 Mailhella sp.
CCATTGATGAGTGCCTCGAACTTCTCGCCGATATTCAGATCAGTTCGACCGATAAAACTTCTGACGATGGCGTTGCCGCTGGTATTGTTCCAGTAGGCCTGAGGCTTGGCCTGCGGATCGTCGCACAGGTCGTTCACGTATCAACGGTGCACGCATCAACGCCGCACCCGCCCTGCTCTACGAGCTTATCATCGACTGGATACAGCTCCCGCCTGCTGACCGCTGGAACAGGATGGAAGCCGACCTCAGACGCCTTGTTTCCATTCCCGAATAACCACTGTGATTCCAGCAAATTAGGCACAAACTCACAGTCTGTTGGTATCGGCGTTGGTATTAATTTTTTCAAAATTTTTATTCATAGTAAAAACAGCTAGTTGCACTCTTTTAGCGGTCTCTTCTTCGCACCAGTAGAAAACAAAAGCTCAGGAGTTTACTCTTGGGCTTTTTTGTTATCTACTCTTTCCCAGAGGCGGTACGTTTCCCCTTTTCTGATTCCCTTCCTCTCCAAAGCCGCCCGGGATATCCATGAGACTTCTGCTCCCTTCGCTCGTCATCGCGGCCTATCTGCTGTTCAGCCTTGTGTGGCCCATGAACCTACGCCTGCGCTCCAAGTTTTTCCTTGGCGCACTGCTTTTCTCGGTCAGCCTGAAGTATATCTTTTATGAGGTCGTCGGCGGTTCGTTCTTCCGGCCGGAACTGCCCGTTCCCGTACTGCTTGCCGCCGAAGCCCTGTATGCCTCGCTGGTGGTGCTCTTCTTCCTTGCCCTGATAAAGGACGGCGTCGCCCTTCTCTGCTGGCTCTTCCGATGCGTGGGCATCAAGCGGCATCTGCCCTTCTCGCCCGAGGTACGGGCGTCCCTCCTCGTCCTGCTGGCGCTGTGTTCCGGCGTATGGGGAAGCGCTCAGGCTGTGCGCGTGCCGGAAGTGCGGACCGTGGAAGTCGCCCTGCCAGAACTTCCAGCAGAACTTGAAGGTTTTACCATAGCCCAGCTTACCGACATCCACATCGGCCCCCTGCTGAAAAGGGAATGGCTTTCGGATGTTGTAAAAAAGACCAATGATATCAAGGCCGATGTCATCCTTCTGACGGGGGACTATATCGACGGCCTTCCCTCCGAACTGAAGGACGAGCTCCGCCCCCTTGCCGACCTTCGGGCAAAGCATGGCGTGTTCGGCGTGAACGGCAACCATGAGTACTACTACGACGCCAAGGGCTGGCAGCCCGTGTTCCGCTCCCTCGGCGTGGATATGCTGAACAACGAGCACCGCGTGCTCCCGGGCGGCCTTGTCCTCGGCGGCGTGACCGACCGCAACGCCCCGCGCTTCGGCCA
Source organism: Mailhella sp. (assembly GCA_017408905.1). Classification (GTDB taxonomy): domain Bacteria; phylum Desulfobacterota; class Desulfovibrionia; order Desulfovibrionales; family Desulfovibrionaceae; genus Mailhella. The sequence continues at coordinate 1,332 of JAFQTU010000008.1, forward strand.
GAGCGCGCCGGACGTGGAAGCCTCCTTCTCCGGCGCTCCCGCCGGGCCGCGCATCCTGCTTTCCCATCAGCCGCAGTTCGGTTTGAGCATCCCTGCCGCCGGGGTCGCACTCCAGCTTTCCGGCCACACGCACGGCGGCCTGCTCTTCTTCCTCAAGCCGCTCATCGCCTATTACAACAAGGGCTTCGTGAGCGGGCTGTACCGAACCGGGCACGGCGGCCTGCTCTACGTTTCCCCCGGCACGGGCCTGTGGAGCGGCTTTTCCTGCCGCCTTGGCGTGCCTTCCGAAATAACGCGCCTCGTTCTGAAGCGCGCCCGCTAGATCCCCTCCTCATACGACAAAAGCCGCCGACCTCAAACGAGGCCAGCGGCTTTTTCCTACCTCAGAGGAAATTCCTCTGCTATCAGTCGTCGGCGATGGACGTACCGCGCCGCACTTCGGTGACGTTCTCCACGGCGCGGAGCTTGTCGATGGTCTTGTAGAGGTGCGCGGCGTCGCGCACTTCCACGGTGAAGTTCATCTGCGAACGGCCGTCCACCGTGGAGGAGACTTCGAGGGAGTCGATGTTCACGTCCTGCTGGACCAGAGCCATACTGATACCGGCAAGCAGGCCCTTGGCGTTGCGGCCCATGATGCAGATCTGGGCCGGGAAGGGCTTGCTCTCCTCGTTGTTCCAGTTCACGGAGATGAGGCGCTCGGATTCCAGCGTCTGCACATGGGGGCAGTCGGCTGTATGCACGATGACGCCGCGCCCGCGGCTGATGAAGCCCACCACCTGATCGCCGGGAACGGGCTTGCAGCACTTGGCGAAGTGGATGAGCGTATCTTCGATGCCCTTGATGGTGATGCCGTCGGCGGCCTTCTTGGAAGGTTCGTTGGGCTTGATGGGCGCGATGGGCTCTTCGGGAACTTCCCGCTTGGGGTTCAGGATGGAAATGAGCTTGGTAAGCACCTTCTTGGGCGTGAGCTTGCCCGTGCCCACGTTGGCATACAGGTCGTCCAGCGTGTTGCAGGAGAATTCCGTCACCGCAAGCTGCATACGGCCGTCCTTGGCGGCCTTGCCTGCGTTGAAGTCCATCTTGCGGCCTTCCTTCTCCAGAAGTTCCTTGCCGAGGGCGATGGCGGCCACGCGCTCTTCGGTGCGCAGATAGTGCTGGATGCGGCTGCGCGCCTTGGCCGTCTTCACAATCTTCAGCCAGTCACGATGCGGGTGGCGGTTCTTATCGGTGATGATCTCCACCATGTCGCCGTTCTTGAGCTGGGTGGCGAAGGGTTCGAGCTTGCCGTTGATCTTGGCGCCCACGCAGTGGAAGCCCACATCGGAGTGGATGAGGAAGGCGAAGTCGAGCGAAGTCGCACCCTTGGGGAGCTGCTTCACCGAGCCCTTGGGCGTGAACACGTAGATTTCGTCGCTGAACAGGTCCATGCGCAGGGAGCCCATGAACTCCTTGGAGTCCGTCTCGTCGCGCTGGCGTTCCATAAGGTCGCGCAGCCACTGGAACTGCGGCATATCCTGCATGGCAATGGCGTGGTTGCGCTCCTTGTACATCCAGTGCGCGGCCACACCGTGTTCGGCCATGTTGTTCATTTCTTCGGTACGGATCTGGATCTCGATGCGCTCGCCCTCGGGCCCCATCACGGTGGTGTGCAGGGACTGGTAGCCGTTGGACTTGGGCATGGAAATGTAATCCTTGAAGCGGCCCGGCACAGGGCGCCAGAGCACGTGCACGAGGCCGAGCATAGCGTAGCAGTCGCGCAGTTCCTGCACGATGATACGGAAGGCTATGATGTCGTGCATCTCGTCCAGCGGGGTCTGCTGGGCGGTCATCTTGCGGTAGATGCTGTAGGTCTGCTTGATGCGGCCGAACACGCGCCCGTTGATGCGGTTCTCGATCATAATGCCTTCGATCTTATCGATGACTTTCGAGATGAGCTTGCGTTCGACGATCTGGTTGTCTTTCAGCCAGTTGGTGATCTCGGCGTAGGCGTCGGGGCGCAGGTAGCGGAAGCTCAGGTCTTCGAGCTTCTGCTTGAAAAGGTGCAGGCCAAGGCGGTTGGCCAGCGGCGCGTAGATGTCCATGGTCTCCTTGGCGATGCGCTGCTGCTTGTGGAGCTTCTGGAAATCCAGCGTGTTCATATTGTGCAGGCGGTCGGCCAGCTTGACCACGGGCACGCGCATATCGTGCGCCATGGAAAGGATCATCTTACGGATATTTTCCGCCTGAGCCTCTTCCTTGGTATCGAAGGTCATCATGTTGATCTTCGTAACACCGTCCACGATATCGGCCACCTGTTCGCCGAAGAGCTCGTCCAGCTCGTCGATGGAGGAATCGGTGTCTTCCACGGTGTCGTGCAGGAGGCCTGCGGCCACGGAATGTTCATCGAAGCCCATTTCGGCAAGCGTGTAGGCCACGGTGGCAGGGTGCATGATGTACGGGTCGCCGGAAAGGCGGAGCTGGCCTGCATGGGCGGCGCTGGCGTAGTCGTAGGCGCGGCGCACCATATCGAGGTCGGCATCGGGCATATGGCGCTGGAGCTGGTCCACTATCTCTTCGGCTGTGGGGACCTTGGCGGCAGGGCGCACCTCGCCCGTGATGGGCGAAGTGACCATATGCGTCTGCGGAGCCTCGACCTTTTCCTGAGATTCGGCGGCGGACGAAAGGACTATATTGTCATTCGAAAGAGAGGAAAGATGACTCATAGCAACCTGCTAATGCTGAAGCGCTCTGGGAACCCACCAGCGGTCGAAGTTATAGGTGATGCCGGCGGGGGCGGGCTCTATGCCTTTGAACCGCGACTGCACCATAGGCAGGGAATACGGCACGTAAAGGAACAGATAGGGCTGTTCCTCATGCAGTATTTCCTGAAAACGGTCGTATATCTTCTTGCGCTCCGCCTTGTCGGCAGAGGCGCGGCCCTTTTCCAGCAGGGCATCGACTTCGGAATTGCGGAAACTCACGAAATTGAGGCCGTTCTGCGATATGGCAGATGAATGCCACACATCGAAAATATCCGGGTCGTCGAGAATCGTCCAGCCCAGAATGAGGGCATCGAACTTTTTTGTGTTCACAAATTCCTTCAGGAAGGCGGCCCACTCCACCGTGCGGATGGCGGTTCGCACGCCCACGGCGCGGAACATCTGCTGGAGTATGACGGCAACTTTGATGCGCTCGTCGTTCCCCTGATTCACAAGTATCGTAAATTCAAAGGGATAGCCGTCTTTTTCCAGAACGCCGCCCTTGCCGGGCTTCCAGCCTGCCTCGGCAAGCAGGGCCTTTGCCTTTTCCGGGTCGTAGGGCCACGGGGCAAGGCTGGCATTATAGGCCCACGTTCCAGGCTTGTAGGGGCCGAAGGAAGGTTCGCCCATGCCGAGCAGGGCCCCCTTCACGATGCCCTTCCTGTCGATGGCGTAGGAAAGCGCCTGCCGCACCTTCCTGTCCTTGAAGAAGGGGCTTTTCATGTTCATGCCAAGGTAGGTATAGGCAGACGACAGGTACTTGTACTTCTTCCAGTTCTCGTCCCATTTCGGGCCGGAGGTCTGGCGCAGGTACTGCTGGGGGGAAAGGCCGATGAAGTCCAGCTTGCCTGCCCTCGCCTCGAGGAACATGGTGGTCCCGTCGGGAATGATGCGGTAGATGACCTCGTCCAGATAGGGGCGGCCCTTGAAATACAGGTCGTTGGCTTCGAGCGTGATGCGCGTTCCGGCCTCCCACGATTTCAGCTTGAAGGGGCCTGCGCCGATGGGGTCGCGGGCGTACTTCGTGGAGGCGATGTTCTCCTTCTCCAGAACGTGTTTGGGCAGGATGGGGTGCATCCATGTGATGGCCGCGCGGGCGTAGGGGGCGTCGTAGCGCACTTCGAAGGAAAGCGGCCCAGTCTGGCGGTATTCCTTCACATTGAGGAAGTCCGCGGCGTAGGCCGTGGGGGTCTTGGGATCGGTCATCAGCTTATAGGTGAAGGTCACGTCGTCGGCGGTGAGCGGATGCCCGTCCTGCCACTTGATGCCGTCCTTCAGCCTGAAGCGCATGAACTTGCCGCCCTCCAGCACTTCCCACTCTTCGGCGGCGCATTTTATGATGTTGAAATCCTTATCGTATTCAAGGGGCGAGGTGTACAGGAGCCCCGTTACCTGGCTGGAAGCGCTGTCGGACGACAGGTAGGGGATGAGGTTGGAAGGCTCGCCGATACTGCCCATGACGATACTGCCGCCCTGTTCGGGAACGCAATTTTCCACAATTTTTTTTTCGGAAGCGAAAACCGCTTGGGAAAATCCGAGCAGAACAAGCAAAAGCATTGCGGCAAGCCGAAACGCAGGCACGAGGCAGCAGCGGAAGGCCGCAGAGAGAAGGCCGGAATCTGCGCCGCACAGCCTGTTCAGGCTCAAAAACATAGCATTTTTTTCCATACAACGAAGCCTAGCACAGTTCACTTCACTTGAAAACCACGAGATTATCGTATAATACTCAAAAGAGGATTCGTTATGCTCTGTGCGGCCTTGCGGCCCGGCGGGCGTAGCTTTTCCGGCAAAAAACGCGGCAAGCCACCTGCCGTTTGTGATTTTTTTATTTTATTTGAGGTTGTTAAAATGACTCGACGTGAGGAAGCAGCTGCACGCGATCTAGCCCTTACTTTCGTCAACAACACCATACCGGAGTATATCACCTCCTATGGTCGCGCCATCGAAGCCGAAGGGCACCTCGGCAAATTCACGCTTCGCTTTGAAAACGATGTCTGGACTGTGGAAAGCACGGTACAGGGCGAAGATTTCGAAGCCTACCGTGCCGTCGTCACCATCAATCTCGCTGAAGAACGCGTTGATTCCATGTGCAACTGCATGGAATCCTTCACCGGGCCGTGCCGCCACGTTGCCGCTACCGCCATCCATTTCATCAACTCGCTGGACATTTCCGAAGGCAAGGTGGCCCCTGCCCCTGTCCAGCGTGAAGACTGGCGGCACAGCTTCCGCCATTTCTTCGGCGGAACGTTCGAGCCGGAGATCGGCCGCCACTACTTCCTGTTCCGCTTCTTCCCCGAACCCGGCCGCCTTTCCGTGGAATTCTTTCGCGCCCGCCAGAACAAGACCGGGCTTTCCACCGTCCGGCAGGAAGTCACCATCGAGCAGATACTGCGCAACCCCGAATGGTGCGAACATTCGCCGGAACTGCCCGTGGTCTGCCGCCAGATAGCCCAGTACCTCGACTATTACGGGCATCGCGTGGAAATCCCCGACGGACTGCTCTCGTGGTTCTTCTGGGCCATCCGCAAGGAAGACTACCTGTACTGGAAAGACACCGAGATCCCCTGCCGCATCGAGAACTCCACCATGGCGCTCAAGCTGGCCCCTTCTCTGGAAGAAGAGGGCCTGCGCTTCGACGTCCTGCTCCAGCGCGAAGGCAAGAAGCCCTTCTCCATCGTGGATGAAGAGCCCGACGAGAACGGCGACGTGCCCGCCCCCGTGCACGAAGGCGCCACCTTCCATGGGCAGATGCCGCTGTGGGTGTGCTGGAACCAGGGCTTCTACCCGGTGCAGACCTGCCTGAGCCACCGCGTCATCCAGTCGCTGGTGCATCGCGGCCCCATCATCCCGCAGGAAGACATCCCCGAATTCCTCGACCGTGTGTGGACGCGCCTGCCCGCCTCCGAACTCTACGAGCAGGACGAATTCCTCAAGATCATGGAACCGGTGTTCCAGCCTGCCACCTACAATCCCAAACTCTTCCTCGACGAAGAGGGCAGCCTGCTCACCCTCGAGGTGCAGAACGTCTATGAGACCCTGCACGGCGAATTCACCCTGCCCGGCCCCAACCCGGACTTCCAGACCGGCAGCTATGTCTATGAAGGCAAGACCTACCTGGTCCGCCGCAACCAGAACGAGGAGAACCTGCTCATCACCCAGCTTTCGGAAATGCGCTTCCAGCCCCGAAGCAACAAGCTCTGGTTCATGGAACCCGAAGAGGCCATCTCCTTCCTGCTGGATTCCTACCCCACCCTGCTCGAAAACTGGCGCGTCTATGGTGAAGCCACGCTTTCGCGCTACAAGGTGCGCGCCTCCACGCCCGTCATCAACGCCAGCGTGGAAAGCAACGAGAAGGAAAAGTGGTTCTCGCTGGACATCTCGGTGGATTACGACGGGCAGACCCTGCCGCTGGACCGCATCTGGAAGGCATGGCTCAAGGGCAAGCGCTACGTCCAGCTCAAGGACGGCTCCTACGCCAGCCTGCCCGAATCGTGGCTGGAAAAGCTGGCCCACAAGCTGCGCGTGCTCGGCCTCGACCCGGTGAAGCCGCCTAAGCAGAAGTTCAAGCAGTACGAAGCCCCCGTGCTCGACAATCTGCTCGAAGACCTGCCCGGAACGCGCGAAGACTCCTTCTGGAGCAAACTGCGCAGCAATATCCGCAACTTCAACGAAGTCAGGCAGATAGAAACGCCGCGCGGCCTTCAGGCCTCTCTGCGCCCCTATCAGGTGCAGGGCATCTCCTACCTGAACTTCCTGAACGAGTACGGCTTCGGCGGCATCCTGGCCGACGAAATGGGCCTTGGCAAGACCATCCAGACGCTGGCCTTCGTCCAGCATATGGTGAACAGCGGGGCCAAGGGCCCGAACCTCATCGTCGTGCCTACGTCCGTCCTTCCCAACTGGGACCGCGAAGCCTCGAAGTTCGTGCCCCTGCTCTCGCGCGTCATCGTCTATGGTACGCGCCGCGAGGGCCTGTTCCGCCGCATCGCCTCTTCGGATCTGGTCATCACCACCTATGCCCTGCTCCGCCGCGACATGGAAGAGCTGGAACAGCACGAATTCAACGCCATCATTCTGGATGAAGCCCAGAACATCAAGAATCCCAACACCATAACGGCCCGTTCCGTGCGGCAGATCAACGCCAAGATGCGCCTCTGCCTTTCGGGCACGCCCATCGAGAACAACCTGTTCGAGCTGTGGAGCCTTTTCGAGTTCCTCATGCCCGGCTTCCTCGGCAGCCAGCACGCCTTCCAGCGCGGCGTGATAAAGCCCATCAAGGAAGGCGATGCCGAAACGCTGGAATACCTGCGTTCCCGCGTCAAGCCCTTCATCCTGCGCCGTACCAAGGCCGAAGTGGTCAAGGACCTGCCGCCCAAGGTGGAGAGCGTCATGTACTGCGCCATGGAAGAGGAACAGGCGGAACTCTACGCCTCCCTTGCCCGTAAGCTGCGCGATCAGGTGCTGGCCGACGTGGACAAGAAGGGCATGGCCAAGAGCCAGATGTCCATCCTCGACGCCCTGCTCAAGCTGCGCCAGATCTGCTGCCACCCGAAACTGCTCAAGATGGATATGCCCGGCTTCAACGCCAATATGCCTTCCGGCAAGTTCGAGGCCTTCAAGGACATGATCCTCGATATCGTGGACGAAGGGCACAAGGTGCTGGTCTTCTCGCAGTTCGTGCAGATGCTCCAGCAGATACGCACATGGCTCCAGATGGCGGACATCCCCTTCTGCTACCTCGACGGTTCCAGCAAGGACCGCCTTGAGCAGGTGGACAAGTTCAACAACACGCCGTCCATCCGCATCTTCCTCATCTCGCTGAAGGCGGGCGGCACCGGCCTGAACCTGACCAGCGCCGACTACGTCATCCATTACGACCCGTGGTGGAACCCGGCCGTGGAAAGCCAGGCTACCGACCGCGCCCACCGTATCGGCCAGTCGAGGCAGGTGTTCTCCTACAAGCTCATCTGCCAGAACACCGTGGAAGAAAAGATACTCAAGCTGCAGGAAATGAAGCGCGGCGTGGCCGAAGCTGTCATTCCCGGGCAGGATTCGTGGAAGTCGCTTACCCGCGAAGATCTCGAAATGCTGTTCGAAGTCTGATGAAAAGGCCGCTGTCCTCCGGGGATGGCGGCCTCTCTTGTTCTCTCAATCCCTGAAAGGCGGCACCTATGGCCCACACAACGCTCACCGAACTGCTCACGAACGCCAAACACGCCGTCGTCCTTACCGGGGCGGGCATCTCCACCCTTTCGGGCATCCCGGATTTCCGGGGCGTCGGCGGGCTGTACCAGCGTAAGGACATCGACGCAGGCAGGCTCTTCGACATCGACTACTTCCGGCGCGACCCTTCCTATTATTACCGCCATTCCAAGGACTTCCTCTATAACCTTGACGAGAAGGAACCCAACGTGGTGCACACGGCGCTGGCAAGGCTCGAGGAAAAGGGCCTCATCCACGCCGTCATCACGCAGAATATCGACCTTCTGCACCAGAAGGCCGGTTCAAGGAAGGTGCTGGAACTCCACGGCTCTCCCCGGGAGCACTACTGCATGAAATGCGGAAAGACCTGGGATTTCGAGACCATAGCCCGGAAAGTCCGCGCCGGGGAAGTGCCTTCCTGCGACAAGTGCGGCGGCATCGTCAAGCCCCGGATCGTGTTCTTCGGGGAGGGCCTGCCCGAATACGACCTTACGGAAGCCGAACGCGAGGCCCGCCGGGCCGACCTCATGCTCGTGCTGGGGACCAGCCTCACCGTCTATCCTGCGGCGGCCGTTCCGGAAGTCACCCTGCAATGCGGCGGCAAAGTGGCGATCATCAACCGCGACCCCACGCACCTCGACCGCCATGCCTGCTGGATAGGGCGGGATCTGAAGCAGGAATTCGAAGCGCTGGAAATCTGACGCGCATCCTTATAAAAGAAAGGCCGTGCCTTCGAGAGCGCGGCCTTTTCGTTGGCAAAGGGCTTCGCGCCCTGCGCAAGCGTTCAGAAAAACGGGATTTTTGCAGGAAGAAAAAAATTCTTTTTCACAATCTCCCCTGCCGGTAAATTTTTTTCAGAAGAAAAATCGCCGCTCCTCAACGGCAAGCGTGTTCCGAATATTTGCTTATTTGGCCTTTTGGCTAAATACTGAACCAAAAGAAAACGCCCGAAGGCGCTCTCCCTTGGCCTGCCGCGCATCACGGAGCCATCATGGCCGCAAGCTGCGCCTGCCGGGCCTGCGCCTGCTTGTCCAGCGTGGCGGCCGTGCAGTTCAGGAACTGCCCGAGGCAGGAAAGCTTGAGCGAATAGTACACGTTCTGACCCTTTTTCTCGTCCGCAACGATATCGGCGGCCTTGAGGACGGAAAGATGCCGGGAAATGGTGGACATATCCGCCCCCACGAGCTTCTGCAGGTCGCACACGCAGAGCGGCCCGCGCGAAAGGGCCTCGGCCATGAGCAGGCGGCTGGGGTGGCCGAGCGCCTTAAAAATCTTGGCCTGCTCTTCGATATATTTGCGGCTGGCGGCCCGCTGAAGGGGGAGTTTCTCCATTTCCATCTCCTGAGCGCATGGATAACATTTGCTTGATTTGCAAAATATACAAATCCACACACGAAAGGTCAAGCAGGGCTTCCGTATTTCTACTGCATGAAAACTCTAATTTTAACATATTTGTAAATGTTACCCCTCTTGCACTCCTTTGAAATCCATGCCACTATGCCGCCAACTGGCAAAAGGAACAAGGCGTTAGCCCCAAACGGGCCTTCAACGCTCAGAATTTTTACAAAGCTGAAAAATCATATCAGGAGGCCCGATATGCTCAAGAAATTCTTCGTCGCCGCTCTCAGCGCCGCCGTGCTCATGACCGGCGCCCTCGCTACCGACGCTCTGGCTGCCAAGTTCGCCACCATCGGTACCGGCGGCATCACCGGCGTTTACTATCCCACCGGCGGCGCTATCGCCAAGATCATCAACGCCAAGAAGGCCGAATACAATATCCGCGCCAGCGTGGAATCCACCGGCGGCTCCAAGTTCAACATCAACGCCATCAACAAGGGCGACCTTGAATTCGGCATCGCCCAGGCCGACACCCAGTACATGGCCGTCAAGGGCCTTGGCGACTGGGAAGGCAAGCCCGTTTCCAAGCTGCGCTTCGTGTTCGCCCTCGCCCCCGAAGCCGTGACCTTCGTTGCCGCTGAAGACTCCGGCATCAAGTCCCTCGCCGACGTCAAGGGCAAGACCGTCAACCTTGGCGACCCCGGCTCCGGCAACCGCGTGAACGCCCTTCAGGTGTTCAAGGAAATCGGCCTCAAGCCCGGCGACGACTTCCGCGGTGAAGGCCTCAAGCCTGCCGACGCCCCCCATACCCTGCAGGACGGCCGCATCGACGGCTTCTTCTACACCGTCGGCCATCCCAACGGCAACATCAAGGAAGCTACCGCCGGCAAGCGCAAGTGCCGCATCGTGCCCATCACCGGCATGGAAAACCTGCTGAAGCAGAGCCCCTACTACTCCATGACCAAGATCGACATGAAGCAGTACCCCGACGCCACCAACGCCGCTGACGGCACTGTGGAAACCCTCGGCATGCTCGCCACCTTCGTGACCTCTGCCGACGTCGATGCCGACATCGTTTACGCCATCACCAAGGAAGTGGTGGAAAACCTTGAAGAATTCAAGAAGCTCCATCCTGCCCTCGGCGCCATCACCAAGGAAAGCCTGCTCGAAGGCCGCACTGCTCCCCTGCATCCCGGTGCTGAAAAGTACTTCAAGGAAGCCGGCCTCATCAAGTAATCACGCGGCCTAGCCGCTTTGCGGGGGTCGATGCGTTCGACCCCCGCTTTTCGTTTTCCGCCACCTCAAGCCTCAGCGGGACCTTTCATGGCTCAGAAACACATCCACAAGCACCCTGCCGGCGACAAATATAAGGAAGAGCTTGTCAATGCCGAACACGGTATGCGCGGCGACACTATGGGCATCACGGCGAAGATCACCTTCGTCATCGCCCTGGGCTGGTCGCTGTTCCAGATGGCCACGGCAAGCTTCCTCCTGCTGGACTCCGTTTATGTGAAGTCCATCCATCTTGCCTTTGCTATTTCGCTGGTTTACCTGAACATCCCCCTCATCAAGCCCACGTTCAATTCCCGCTGGGACCTTCGCATCCTCCTTGCCATGAACCGCGTGACCGTTATGGACTACATACTCGGCATCATGGCGGCAGTGGCGGCACTCTATATTTTCATCGACTACGCGGGCATTTCCTCGCGCCCCGGCGACCCGAATATGCGCGACATAGCCATGGGCGTCCTTCTAGTGGTGCTCCTGCTCGAAGGCACGCGCCGCGTGCTCGGCCCTGCTCTGCCCGTTATCAGCTCGGTGTTCATCCTCTACGTGTTCACCGGGCCTTATCTGCCTGATTTCATTGCCTTCAAGGGTGCTTCCCTCACCCGCTTCATCTCACAGATAACCATGGACACGCAGGGCGTTTACGGCATCCCGCTTCAGGTCTCTGCCACCGTGGTCTTCCTTTTCGTGCTCTTCGGTACCATGCTCGACCGTGCGGGCGGCGGCACGTTCTTCACCCAGCTCGCCATCAGCGGCCTCGGCAAGTACCGCGGCGGCGCAGCCAAGGCCGCCGTGTTCAGCTCCGCCCTTTCCGGCATGGTCTCCGGCTCCAGTATCGCCAACGTCGTGACCACGGGTACGTTCACCATCCCCCTGATGAAGAAGGTCGGCTACCCTGCCGTGAAGGCCGCCGCCATTGAAGTGGCCTCTTCCGTCAACGGCCAGCTCGCCCCGCCCGTCATGGGCGCCGCGGCCTTCATCATTGCGGAATACGTGAACGTGCCTTACGTGGAAGTGGCCAAGGCGGCCGCCATTCCGGCCTTCGCCTCCTACTCCGCCCTGCTGTGGATCACCCACGTCGAAGCCTGCAAGCTGGGCCTGCGCGGCCTCTCCAAGGACGAGCTTCCCCGCGCATGGCATGTGCTCCGCAACGGCCTGCACTTCCTGCTCCCGCTGGGCATGCTCCTTTACGAACTCATCGCGCTCCAGCACTCCGCCGAACTTTCCGTGTTCCGCGCCATCTGCGTGCTGGCCGTGATCATCGTGCTCCAGCCCGTGTGCATCGCCCATGTGCATAAGACCTCCAAATGGGAGGCCTTCAAGCTGGGCGTGAAGAACCTGCTCACCTCCATGGCCGCCGGTGCCAACAACATGGCCGGTGTGGCCCTTGCCACCGCCTCCGCCGGCATCATCGTGGGCTGTGTGTCCCTCGGCCTCGGCCAGCAGATCACCTCGTTCGTGGAGATACTCTCCATGGGCAACATCTTCCTCCTGCTGTTCATCACCGCCGCCGCCAGCCTTCTGCTGGGCATGGGCCTGCCCACCACCGCCAACTACATCATCATGGCTTCGCTCACCGCGCCCGTGCTGGTAGAACTGGCTTCCAACTTCTCCATCCACGGAATGCAGCTTGCCGTGCCGCTGATGGCGGCCCACCTGTACTGCTTCTACTTCGGCATCCTGGCCGACGATACCCCGCCCGTGGGCCTTGCCGCCTACGCCGGTGCGGCCATCGCCAACGCCTCGCCCATCGCCGTTGGCATCCAGGGCTTCTTCTACGATATCCGTACCGCCCTCCTGCCGCTGGTCTTCATCTTCAACCACGATATCATCCTGTGGAACATCAGCAGCGTGCCTATGGCGTTCTTCATCTTCGCCATGACGTCGCTGGGCATGATCTGCTTCACTTCGCTGGTGCAGGGCTGGTTCGTCACCCATGCCAACCTCTTCGACAGGATACTGCTCCTCGGCGCTTCCATCGTGCTCCTCTACCCCGCCCTGCTCACCGGCTTCTTCCTGCCACATGAACAGCGCCACTTCGGCTACGCTGTGGGTATCGGCCTCATGGTGCTCGTCTATATCCGCCAGAAGGCCGGCATGAGACTCTCGGCCCGCAAGGAGGTTGCGGCATGAAAAAGCATAAGGGCATCATAGCCAAGCGTTCTCTGCGCCCGGTCAAGGAAAAGAAAGTCCACAAGCCCGACGACGTGCAGCAGGAATTGCAGTGCGCCCACTGCAAGACCATATTCCCGGACTACCTCGCCCGCTGCCCCGAATGCGGCAGTGAGGAATGGACGGCCCTTGTGGAAGTGAACCCCTACAGCCGTATCCCCATGGAAAGCATCGTGAAGGGCTGCGGCCATATGCTGTGGATGCTGGGCCTGTTCGGCTTCTTCGTCTTCATCTGGCAGATGGACACGCCCGACCCTGAACAGAACCGCCTCTACCTCTACGGCGGCATCTGCTCCCTTGCCGTGGGCATCATCGCTTCCACGGCCTTCTCCAGCCTCAGCGAGCTCATGCGCCGCACCCTGCGCATCCAGCGCCGTCTCAAGGTCTTCCACGACCACTACAACGAGACGCATCCCATCAAGCGCGTCTGGAAGCGCGGCCGCCCTGAATAAACGGCTGAGTACGCCCACACGAAACGCCCGCCCGACATCGTCGGACGGGCGTTTTTCTGTCTTCACAGACTCATGGAAAGAGGGAACAGCTCGCTTCCTCCCGCCTTCTCCGGAACATTAAAAAAGAAAGCGGCAGGCGCACTGTCCCACCGCTTTCCGTCATGACTGCGAAGCCTTACTTCTCGAGGAAGTATTCCTGCATGGGCTTGTTCCCCGGCTTAGAGCTTACCTTGAGGGGAAGCGACGCCGGATCCGTCAGGAGGCGATCCGTGAACTCCTTCACGGTCATGCCCTTTTCCGGCGCGAATTCGATATCGAGTTCACCCGGCGTGAGGAGCTGCTGGCCGAGCGCCGTGCCCAGCTTGCGGAGCATGGCGTTCCCGTCCGTGGCCATGCCGAAGGCCACCGTCGAGGCTTCCTGCGCCAGAACGGCAGGCGGCATCTCCACGTTGGCCGCAATGGCCGAAAGGATCAGGGGCAGGAGGCCGCTGTCGGCATAGCTCACCTTGAGATTCTGGACCTTGAGGCCGTATGCCAACGCAAAGGGATCGAGCTGTTCGATATCGGTGCTGAGGCAGAGCTTCCTGAGTTTGCCGAACTCGCCTTCCAGAGAGGAGGAGGTCTTCAGCGTGCCGAGGCCGCTGACCGCATAGCGCCCTTCCGAATGGACGGACGTACTGTCGGACGTGCTGTCGCTGGCGATGTCCAGCTTGAGCCCCTCGGGGGCGAAGCGCTTCACGGTCTCTTCCATGCCCTCGAAAAGCCCGGGCTTGAGAAGAAGGCCGCCGCACTTCATGCTGTCGGTCCACGTATCGCCGTTGCGCGACAGCGAGTAGGAAGCGCTGGAGACCGTCACGGGTTCTGCGCCCTTGCCGGTCTTGACGCTGATATTCTGCGCGCCTGCGTATCCCACGGGGGGGTACTTGTCCCAGCTCGTGTCGAGGGAGCAGAGGAGACCTTCCGAAGCGGCGTCGGCCTTGCCTTCGCGCAGAGCCTTGGAAAGCTCGTAAAGGCGGGCAAGCTTGTCGGGCTCGGGCGCTCTGAGGGCGCGCAGTTCCACACGCCCGGCGGAAGCGCCGCGCTCTCCCTGAACAAGGGAGGCCCTGTCGAAGAGCATATTGACGGGGGTGGTCTTCTCTTCGCCGCGCGGCGCGGGGATGCCGCCCGGCATACTGAACTGGTCGGCACGGAAGGTCACAGGCGCACCGAGGTCAGGATCGGTCAGCGTCATCTCTATCTGGCTGGCGCTGAATTCATCCACGCGCATACGGAACAGCTCTTCGAAGAAGGCTTCGCCCACGCCCTTGCGAGCGAAATGGTCGAGCACCAGACCCACGCGCTGATACCAGTTCTGCATATCCACAGAGGCAATCTTCGTTTCAAGGACGGAATGCCCTTCGTGCACACGGTCCGCTATGCCGCGGATCTTGAAGCTTTCGCCCACGCGGGGGAGCTCGTCGGCATGGTAGGCCGGCATATCCGGCTTCACGTACATGATCTTGCGGTGGAACTTCGAGATCTCCACACTGTCTATCGTACCGCGGTGCACGACGGTGTCGTGGGGAATCTCATACTCGATGCCCGTGATGCGCAAGTCGTCCGTCAGGAAATGGTAGCGTATTTCCTTGGCTGTGGCGGGAACCACGGAAAGCACGGCAAACACGGCGTCTTCGGTGTAGCTTTCGAGCACTCGCAGGCCCATGTAGCCGGAAACGCCGGCCCAGAACATGAGCCCGCCTATGATGAATCGTTTATCCATATCGGTCTCGCAGAGAAAACGGTATTACTGGTCCAGCCCGAGGAGCTGGCGCACCTGCGCTTCGCGGAAGCCCACGGAAACGCGCCCGTCCGGGAGCACCAGCGTGGGGAAAGAGCCGCGCGGATTGAAGGAGCGGACTTTCTGCATGAGTTCGCGGCGCTGTTCGCCCTCGAAGTCGTCCACATAGACGAGCCTGCACTCGATGCCGTGCTCGTCGAGGAAATGCTTGAGGTGGACGCAGTGCAGGCAGGTCTGCAAGGTGTACATCACGGCCACGCCGCAGGCACAGGGGTCCATGCCAAGGCGGTATTCCTCCTCGCGGTCGCGGCTCTGGCCGGGTTCGGCTTCTGCGGCGGCGCTGTCCTGCCCGCCCGAGCTCTTACGGGAAAGGAAGAAAACAAGGGCCGTACCCGCAAGAACGAGAACGGCGATGACAATGCTCATGGAAATGCTGTCAGAAGCAGGCATAGGCCCCCCGGCCCGCCGCAGGCAGGCGGAAAAAGAAAGGAGCCGGAACTCTCCGGCCCCTTCCGAAGCAGACTATTCGAAACGGCTGATGCGGGTGATGACCACCATGTCCAGCGGAACGGCCTCGTGTTCGCCCTGAGGCTTGACCTTGAGCTTGGCGATCTTGTCCACCACGTCCATGCCGTCTTCCACCTGACCGAACACGCAGTAGCCGAAGTTCTCGGGCGTGTCGTCCTGATGGTCGAGGAAGTCGTTGTCCACCAGGTTGATGAAGAACTGGGCGGCAGCGGAATGGGGTTCGGTGGTGCGGGCCATGGCGATGGTGCCGCGCGTGTTCTTGAGGCCGTTGCCGGCTTCGTTCTGGATGGGCTCGTGGGTGGCCTTCTCATCCATGCGCACGCCAAGGCCGCCGCCCTGGATCATGAAGTCTTTGAGGACGCGGTGGAAAATGGTGTAGTTATAGAACTCTTCGTCCACGTAGCGCAGGAAGTTGGCCACGGTGACGGGAGCCTTGTCTTCAAAGAGTTCCAGCAGGATATCGCCGGAAGAGGTTTCCATAAGGACCATAGGATTGCTCATTGCTGACTCCGCAAGATGATTTTTTCTTTTTGTACGCGAAAAGGCGGAAAAGGCAAGGCGCGAGGCAGGGCCCTCCGCCGGAAAAATCAGACCGGGCTTTCCATGAAGGCGCGTATCTCTTCCGGCCCTTTGCAGACCTTGAGGGCCTGCATGAGGCGCACGGTAAGCGTCTCCACGGTCTTGTCGCCGCCGGAAAGCGCGCCGAGGCGGGCCGCCAGCACGCCGATGGGGTAGCGAGAAAGGTCCACGCCGTCGAAAATACACTGGCTGGCGCAGACAATGGTGATGTCCTGATCCAGCGCACGCCGTATGGCAGGCAGGAAGGAGCCGCGCTCGTCGTTAGGCACGCCGCCCGCGCCGAAGCCTTCTATTATGATGCCGCGATAGCCTGCCGCCACCACAAGGTCGAGGAGCTTGGGGTCAGTGCCGGGAACGAGCTTGAGAATGCACACACGGGTCTCAAGTTCGGTGGCAAGTTCCAGCGCCTGCGCAGGTATGGGGCGGCGTTCGCGCCATTCCACGCCCTTTTCGGTGATGCTGGCAAGGGGCGCGTTCACGCTGGCATAGGCCGCGAAGTTCTCGGTGTACATCTTCTTGGCGCGCGCCCCGTCGATAACGGAGCCGTGGAAGACCACGAACACGCCCGGTTCGCCTTCGCAGGCCGTGAAGAAGGCGTCGCGCAGGTTGGGCACGCCGTCGGAGCCCGGCATGCTGAGGGGGAGCTGTGCGCCGGTGATGACCACGGGCTTGCCCAGATTCTTGAGCATGAGGTGGAGCGCCGCAGAGGTGTAGGCCATGGTGTCGGTGCCATGCGTGATGACGAAACCGTCGTAGCCCTCGTATTCCTCGGCCACGGCACGGGCCATCTTCTGCCAGTCTTCGGGCTGGAGGTTGCTGCTGTCGAGGTTCATGAGCTCGCGGAACTCCACATGGCAGAGCGCGGCTATCTCGGGCAGGTCCTTGAGCATGGCCTCGCCGGAAAGGCGCGGCACAAGCCCGTCGGCCGAGGGTTCACAGGCTATGGTTCCGCCCGTAACGAGCATGAGAATGCGTTTCATAGTTCCTCCGATGCGGGGCCGGCGTCCATCATCTCGCTTGCGCCGTCCGTGGCTTCGCGCAGGGCATCGCGGCAGGCTTCGAAAAGGTCTTCGGGAAGTTCTACGGTAAAGAGTGCGCTTGCGCCGAAATCTTCGCCCGCCACACGGGCCTGATACTGGGGAAGCAGGCGGTAGAAGCGGTCCACATGGGCGTAGTCCACTTCCACAAGGCCGCGGCAGAGCACCTTCTTCTCGGTGACGGGAAGCAGGCCGAGGGCTTCCTTCACGCCGTTCTGGTAGGCGCGGGTCAGGCCTCCCGTACCGAGCTTGATGCCGCCGAAATAGCGGGTGGTCACGGCGGCAAGCTCCCCTACCCCGCCATAAAGGAGCTGGTTGAGCATGGGGCGGCCCGCCGTGCCGTGGGGTTCGCCGTCGTCGCTCTGGCCCACCTGCGCGGTATCGCCGGGGCGGCCTGCGGCATAGGCCCAGCAGTTGTGCCGCGCATCGGGGAATTCCTTCTTGATGGCGTCCACAAAGGCAAGGGCGCGTTCCCGGCTGTCGGCCCGGGCAAGAGTGGTGATAAAGCGGCTGCGCTTTATTTCCTCTTCAAAGCGCACGGTACAGCACGCGGCATCGGCCTGAAAGAGCCTGCTTTCGAAAAGGGGAAGATCGGGGACCGCGTAACCTGACGCCATGCTTTTTCCTTGTTTTCCGACTCGGTAGAGAAAATTTCTGAAAACCGCAAAAAAACGCTTTACAAGCGAAGCAGTTTTCGCTAAATAGAAATCGTTCCTGTTTACGACCTCAACCGACTGGCGCATCCGCGCTCAAGTCTTTTCGCACAAGGAGAAATTATGAGCAAGACCTATGACAACCTGATGGAAGCTTTCGCTGGTGAATCTCAGGCCAACCGCAAATATCTCGCCTTTGCCGCCCAGGCCGAAAAGGAAGGCTGCAAGCAGGCCGCCAAGATGTTCCGCGCCGCCGCTGAAGCCGAAACCATCCATGCTCTCGCCCACCTGCGCAACGCCAAGGAAGTGAAGACCACTGCCGAAAACCTGCAGGCCGCCATTGCCGGTGAAACCCACGAATGCGTGAACATGTACCCCGCCATGATCCTCGACGCCAAGAACGAGGAAGAAATGGCCGTTGCCAAGTACATGGACATGGTGTGCAAGGTGGAAGGCGTTCATGCCGAACTCTACAAGGACGTGGCTAACGATCCTGTGACCGAAGTGGCCGACTACTACATCTGCCCCGTGTGCGGCTTCATCAGCAAGGGCGCCTACGAAGGCAAGTGCCCCGTGTGCGGCGTTTCCGGCGAAAAGTTCTTCACCGTGAAGTAAGCCCCTACGCATAGCGATTCCCAAGGCCGCGGCACTGTTCGCGGCCTTTTTCGTACCGCCCTGCGGCAACGCTCTTCAATTCTTTCAGGGGGAACGCATGGACTTCGCCACAATGGTCATCTCGGGCGCGTGGTTCATCGGCGCCTTTGTCAACGGCCTTACCGGCATGGGCGGCGCGCTCATCAGCCTGCCCCTCATATCGCTGGTCATCCCGTCCAAATCCGTCATCGTGATAAGCCTGATGACGGGTGCGGCCGTGGGCATCATGTCCTTCATCTGCTATTCCAAGCTCATCCCCAGGCGCGAGGCGCTGGAATACTGGCTCATCGCCCTGCCCGGCCTCGTTCTCGGCGCATGGACGCTCAAGCTCGTGGATATGCAGATATTGCAGATGCTCCTTGCCGTCATCCTTGCCGTCAACATCGCCGTCCAGCTCTTCCAGAACTGGCTGGGGACCTGCATGGCCCCGCGCAGGCTGATGAAATACCTCTGCGCCTTCTTCACGGGCTTCTTCGGCGGTTCGCTGGGCATTCCCGGCCCTGTCATGGCCATGTACGCCTCCCTCACCTGCATGGAAAAGGACAAGGCGCGCGGCTTCTTCATCAGCGCCATCCCTTCGCAGTACCTGAACGTCGCCATAGCGGCGCACAACGGCCTTGTCACCGCGCACGTGCTTGAAACCGCAGTCTGGGTCATCCCTGCCGCCCTGCTGGGCTTCGCGGCTTCCTGCCCCGTGGTGAAGCGCATAAAGCAGGAGACCTTCCGCAAGGCCCTGCTCGTGCTCATGGCCATTGCGTCGGTCTCCCTTTTCGTAAAGTCTGCTCCCTACTTCTTCGGCTAGTCGCGTTTTCCGCTCACCACATGGAGCACCGCCTCGTCCAGCGTGGCGTAGCGGAAGCGGAAACCGGCATCCAGAAGGCGCTGGGACGAAACGCGCTGCCCGGTGAGGATGAGCTCGTCCGCCACTTCGCCCATGGTCAGGCGCAGGGTCACTTCCGGCATGGGAAGCCACACCGGCTTGTGCAGGGCCCAGCCCAGAGCCTCGCTGAGGCCGCGCATGGTATCGTCGGGGCTGGCGCAGACATTGTACACGCCGCCCGTCTCCCCATGTTCCAGCACGAAGGCCATAGCCCGCGCCACGTCTTCCACATGGACCCATGCGCAGGGCTGGCGGCCCGAACCCGGCACGCCGCCGAATCCCGCCTTGTACAGCGGGATGACGTGCTTGAGGAAGCCGCCCTCGCCCAGCACGGGCGCAAGGCGGAGCACACAGCGCCGCACCCTGCCGCGCGGCTCCTTGTCCGACGCGCAGACGGGCGGGAGCTCCACCTCCTCGACAGCCGCCGAGGACGCCTCCCAGTCCCCCGCCAGCGTGGCAAGGAAGCCCTTCCCCTTGGGCCTTTCCTCAGCGCAGACGGGGGCACATTCGAATTCACGCCATGTGCCGTAATAGCCCACCGCCGAGACCTGAACCACCACGGAAGGCACGTCTTCCCCGGCAGAAGCCCGGCGCGCCACAGCCTCGGCCACGGCTCTGCCCGCACGGATGCGGCTGTTCCTGAGCGCGGCCTTCTTCTCCACGTTCCAGCGCCCGCCCAGATATTCACCGATAAGATTCACCACACCGTCGATGCCGCCGAGAAGCGGCTCAAGCTCCTTCGCGTCCACACCGTTCCACACTTCATAGGATGGCACTCTGGACGCCTGCCCCCAGCCCGCTCCGTACCCGCTGTGCCTTCCCGGCTCGACCGCCCCTTCGGCATAGGAGAGGTGGAAGGCGTCGTTCTCCTGCCCTGTGATGGCCCCCAGCTCCTCGGCCGTTTTCCAGAACGAACCGGGGAGGGCCTGCCCGGAAGCCGCCGCCACAAGGTCGCGCACCAGATGCTTTTTGTGATGCTCGTGCCCGCCGCCGAACGTGCTCCAGAACGACGCCTTTTCCGATTCCTGCTCCGCGGCATAGACAAAGGGCATGGCCTCCGCCTTTTCCGCAGGCGCAAAGGCGGGGGAGGCGAAGGCAGGCACGAACACGGGCGAGCCCTTTTCCCCTTTCTCCTCCCGAAGGATATGGTAGGCGTCCGTCTCACTGCCGTCGCCGGTATGGGCCGGGGCGTACGCCTCCGAGGGCTTTTTCTGCGCCGGGCGCGGCTGGCGCGACGTGAGGACGACCTCGTGCCCGCGCATCAGCAGTTCCCGGGTGAGGACTGTTCCGATGAACCCTGTGCCGCCAAGTATCATTATCCGCATAGGCTTCTCCTTTTCCTCCATCTTTCCCGGGAAAACGCATGAGAAGCAATGATGAATCGGCTTAGACGCGAAACATGGCAAAAGGCGCTCTCCTTTGCGGGAAAGCGCCTTTTTCTTAATGGGGAAGAACGGGAAGACCCGTACTAGTTCTTGCGGTAATGGCAGCCGAGGCTCTGCTTGTTGCGCAGGGCGGACTGTGTGATGAGGTAGGCCGTCTGACAGCCGTGGAACAGGTGCACGAGGCGCTGGGAAAGCGGGGTGTGCTTGTAGAAGTCGTGCAGGCGGCTCGAAAGGTCGCGCAGGTCGGCAAAGGCGCGGCGCAGGCGGCTCTGGGAGCGGATGATGCCCACATAGTTCCACATGATGTTGCGGATGGTGGTCCAGTCCTGTGCGATGAGGGCCGGGTCGTCGTTCTGCTCGTCGCCGGGGTGCTTCCAGTCCGGGATGGAGCCGAAGATATCCTGGTCCAGCTTGTCGGCATAGAAGCGGCTGGCGATGTCGTCACCAGCGGATATGCCCCAGAGCAGGGCTTCGAGCAGGCTGGTGCTGGCAAGGCGGTTCGCACCGTGGATGCCGGTACAGCTGCATTCGCCCACGGCATAGAGGCGGTCCAGCGTGGTGCGGCCCGCAAGGTCCACCAGAACACCGCCGCAGAAGTAATGCGCCACGGGAACGATGGGCAGGGGCTGGACGCGCATATCGATGCCCATGTCCATGCCGCTCTTGAACACCGTGGGGAAGCGCTTGGTCACATCGCAGTCGAGCTGGGTGCAGTCGAGGTGCATATGCTCTTCACCCGTGGCGAGCATCTCGCTCAGAATGGCCTGCGACACGATATCGCGGGGGGCAAGGTCGCCGCGCGGATCGTAGCGGGAAACGAAGCGTTCGCCGCTGTGGTTCAGCACCTTGGCGCCTTCGCCGCGCAGGGCTTCAGTAAGGAGCGGTATCTGCTGGGCGCGGTTGAACAGGCCCGTGGGGTGGAACTGCATGAATTCCATGTTGGCAAGGCGCACACCGGCGCGCTGGGCCATGCTGATGCCGGAACCCGTGGCAAAGGGGCTGTTGGTGGAATGCAGATAGACCTGCCCCACGCCGCCGGTGGCCAGCACCGTCATGTCGGCAAGGTGCAGTTCCACCTCGCTGGTCTCGTCGTTGAAGGCGTACGCGCCAAGGCAGCGGTTGTGGAGCTGGTAGCGGCTGGACGTGGCGCGGGCATGGTGCTCAGTGGTCACAAGGTCCACGGCGGAGCGCCTTGGCATCACCGTGATATTGGGATGCCTGCCCACGGCCTCGTGCATATATTCTATGATGGTGCGGCCCGTGTAGTCGGCGCAATGCGCGATGCGGGGCGCGGCATGGCCGCCTTCCAGCGTCATGTCTATCCTGCCTTCGCTGTTGCGGTCGAAGGGCACGTTCAGCTTGTCGAGCAGCATGCTCTGCACGGCACTGCCGCCGTTTTCGGCAAGGAAGCGCACGGCCACATCGTAGTTGAAGTGGTGGCCGGCCACGAACATATCGTGCTGGAGGGACTTCTGGTCCTCAGGGTCGGTGGTGAAGACGATGCCGCCCTGAGCCATGGCGGAGTTGCCGCCGTCCAGCCCTTCGGAAGGCACGAGCAGATGGACCTCGAAGCCCTTGTCGGCAAGGGTGAGGGCCGCAGAACAGCCGGCAAGGCCGGAACCGATGACAAGGACCTGGGAACGGATACGCAGATTATTCATAGCACGCCTGCGCTGCGGGGATACCGCGGCAGAGTTAGATCTTTATAACAGTTGCGGAAGCCTGCCTCAGCGGCAGTTTTCCAGCATACGCATAAGGGACTCGCGGGCGGGAGCCTTGAGAGCTTCGTCCACCGTCACCACGCCTTCGCCGCTTTCAAGGCGTTCCAGCGTGGCAAGCAGGCTGGGCTCGTCCACCTTTTCCATGTCGTGGCAGGTGGCCTGCGCCAGCGGGATGATATTGATGCGGTCGGCATAGCGTTCCATGAGGCGATGCACCAGATGGAATTCCGTACCGATGCAGAGGGCGGGTTCCGTACCGGCGGCCGCGGCCTTCTCGGCTTCCTTGATGAGGAAGGCCGTAGAGCCGGAACCGTCGCAGATATCCACCACTTCGGGCGAACATTCAGGATGCACGAGCACACGGCAACCGGGGAAATGCTTGTGGAATTCCGTGACCATCTCGGGCTTCATGAGCTGTTCGTGGATGGGGCAGCAGCCGGGCCAGAGCAGGAGGCGGGCGTTCCTGGCTTCCTCGCTGTCGAGCTTCTTGCCTGCGGCGTCGATCTCCACCTGCTGTTCAGCCGGGATGCCGAGCTGCTTGGCGGTGTTGCGGCCGAGGTTGCGGTCGGGCAGGAAGAGCACGGCGTCGCCCTGCTTGAAGGCCCATTCCAGCATGACTTTGGCATTGGAGGAAGTGCACACCGCACCGCCGAAGCGGCCCACCACGGCCTTCACCGCGAGGGAGGAGTTCACATAGGCCAGAGGGACCACCTTGCGGCCGGAAGCGGCCAGCTTCTCCAGCACCTTTTCCACATCTTCGGCCTTGGCCATGCGGGCCATGGCGCAGTCGGCGCTGTGGTCGGGCAGGAAGACGCGCTGGCCGGGGCGGGCCAGAAGGCTGGCGGATTCCGCCATGAAGAACACACCGCAGAACACGATGTTGCGGGCCTCGATGTCG
Organism: Mailhella sp.; assembly: GCA_017408905.1. GTDB lineage: Bacteria > Desulfobacterota > Desulfovibrionia > Desulfovibrionales > Desulfovibrionaceae > Mailhella. The sequence continues at coordinate 24,633 of JAFQTU010000008.1, forward strand.
GGGATGCGGCGGGCCAGTTCAAGGGAATCGCCCACGATATCGACGTGTTCCACCACCTCGTCGGCCTGATAGTGGTGGCCGAGGATGACAAGGTCGGAACCGTATTTCTTTCTGATGTCTTCGATGCGGGCAGAAATGCTGCTCTTGTCCATAGGTTTTCCTTAAAGTATTCCCTGCCCGGAGGCAGGGATTGAGGTCGTTACGCCTTGCCGCGTTCCATCTTCATGGAGAAGTCGGCAGAGGGGGCGGAATGGGTGATGCGGCCCACGGAAATGAAGTCGGCCGGGCGCTCGGGGCAGGCAAGGGCCAGCACGCGGATGGTCTCCAGTGTGACGCCGCCGCTGATCTCGGCCTCGATGTCGCGGGGGATGAGCGGCAGGGCCTGCGCCAGTTCGGCGGGGCTCATATTGTCGAGCATGACGCGCTCCACCCCGCAGGCCACGGCTTCGCGCACTTCGTCGCAGTCGCGGCATTCCACCTCGATGGGCGGGCAGGGGTTCCAGCATTCGCGCAGAGATTCCACGGCGCGGGTGATGGAACCGGCGGCGTCGATATGGTTGTCCTTGAGCATGAGCATATCGGTGAGGTTCATGCGGTGATTGCATCCGCCGGCCACGCGCACGGCGTACTTCTCAAGGTAGCGATGCCCGGGAAGGGTCTTTCTGGTGTCGAGCAGGCGCACGCCCGTGCCTTCGAGCTTGGCGGCGTATTCGCGGGTAAGGTTGCCCACGCCGGAAAGATGCGTCATAAGGTTCAGGATGATGCGTTCGGCCTTGAGGAGCTGGTTGGTATGCCCCTTGAGGCGCAGGATGACCGTACCCTTCTTGACCACGGCGCCTTCTTCCACTTCAGCCGTCCAGCCTGCGGGGTCCATGCCCACGATGGACAGCACGAAGCTCACCAGCGGCAGGCCCACCACGATGGTGTCCTGCTTGGCCACGATGTAGGCGGAGGAGACTTCGTCCGGCGGGAAGATGCCGAGGCTGGTGAGGTCCGGCCCGTCTTCTTCCAGCGACATACGGATGAGGTCGGCGGCGAAGTCGCAGGCATCGGGAGAAAGTGCGGCGGCCGTATCGGCGGGAACCGTGAAGGGAGGCTCCACATGGAGCACCGGATAAGGGAAACGGCTCTGATCCACACGCGAAAGGGCGGCTTTCACGCTTGCCCCGGCGGCGCGGTCGTGATATTCAAAAACGTCTTCAGACATATCCGCAGCGTATCCTTTCCATGGAATGAAGGTTCAGCGATCCTGCTCACAGAATCGGCTTGAATGAACAGGCTAGGCGACCTCTTGAGATTCGTCAAGAGTGTTCGGGGAGAATGCACAGAATGAGCAATACCACAGACTCTGCGCTGGAAAAAGCAGTTCCGGCCTCCGCTGAAGCGCCTGAAATCGAAGCTGTCAACAAGGAAATACCAGTCTCCGGCGAGGACGGCAAGAGCGAAGAGCAGCAATACGCCTGGAATCCCGGCGATACGGCCGATTATTCCATAGAAGAGGAACTCTCGGAAGAAGACGGCGGCATGGAAGAAGCCATACGCCGCTGCGGCAGCGACATCGACTCCGAAGACTTCGTCCACGCCGCCGACCGCGCCGAACACCTTGAAGACCTTCCCCTGAACAAGCAGGTCTGCGTTCTTTCGCACCTTTCCCCGGAAGAGGCCGCCGAAGCCCTCGCCGAACTCGACGAGGAAATGGCCAGTGACGTTCTCGAAAGCATGGACGCCGACGACGCCGCCCAGATCATCGCCGAGATGGACCCCGACGACGCCGTGGACATCCTTGAGGAAGTGGACGAGGACCACCGCGACATCCTTCTGAGCAACCTGCCGCAGGAAGACGCCGAACAGCTCCGCAACCTGCTCTCCTTCGACCCCGACACCGCCGCCGGTGTGATGAACACCGAGATCATCATGGCCCCCTACGAATCCACCGTGGACGAGGCCATCCAGATCATCCGCAGTGAACTGGAAGAAAAGGAGATGCCCTACTACGTCTATGTGGTGGACGACCTCGAGGTGCTGAAGGGCGTCGTTTCCCTGCGCGACCTCATGCTGGCCCGCCCGGGCACGGCCATGGAAGACATGGTGGGGCGGCAGGACGTCATTTCCGTGCAGTTCGACGCCGACAAGGCCGAAGTGGCCCGCGAACTGGCGCACTACAACTTCATCTGCCTGCCCGTGGTGGACCGCGAGGAACACCTCATGGGCGTCATCACGCACGACGACGTTCTCGACATCGTGCTCGAGGAAGCCAGTTCCGACATGCTGGGCATGGTGGGCGCAGGTCAGGACGAGACCGTGGACACCCCGTGGACGCGCTCGGTGAACATCCGCCTGCCGTGGCTCATCATAAATATGTGCACGTCCTCGCTGTCGGCGTTCATCGTCTCGCTTTTCGAAGGCTCCATCGCCGAGATGGCCCTGCTTGCCGTACTCATGCCCATGGTGGCCAATCAGGCGGGCAATACGGGCCAGCAGGCCCTTGCCGTGATGATCCGCCAGCTCGCCACCGAAAGCTTCGACGCCAAGCGCTCGTGGGGCGCGGTGGTGCGCGAGAGCAAGATCGGCCTTGGCACCGGCCTCGTCATGGCGCTTCTGGCCTATCTGGGCGTCCTGCTCCTCAGCGGGAACAACCTGCTCGCCTTCGTGATGGGCTTCTCGCTCCTTCTGGATATGTTCCTCGGCGCTATCGCAGGCGGCGCCATCCCGCTGGTGCTCCGCTCCATCGGCCGCGACCCTGCACAGGCCTCCAGCATCTTCCTCACGGCCCTCACCGACTCCGGCGGTTTCTTCATCTTCCTCGGCCTTGCCACCTTCTTCCTGTTCTGAGAAATCCCACCGTATGAGAAAAGCCCCGCGCCTCCCAAAGGAGGTACGGGGCTTTCGTTTTGGGTGAGCCTGACCGGCTCGATACAAATCCGTTGAGCCTTGAAACAGACTATCTTGATCAACCAAGAATCATCCTACCCAACTTCCACCGCTTTATAATTTTCGTTATCACAATACAAATAAAAACAATAATAAGTGCCCCTATTGTTCTATACCACAAACTCGTACCGATATTGCCGATAGAAAGAACTTTAGCAACCTTCGGAACAAAGACATAGATAAAAAATCCATGAATAAGATAAATCCCCAAACTTGCTTCCTTCACGTGCATCACAATTTTTCTTATCAAGCAATTTTTATTTATCCAGTAAAAATTACAATATTTAACAAAAACAAAGATGGCAACAGAATGAAGGACACATGGAAAATTCACATATCCTTTGAACATTCCATTGATTGCCCCATTTTCTCCCGTAAGTTTTATTGTCATATAAAAATGCAAATACCATCCTATAGCACCAAGAATATAAATAATTATTCGTTCTTTTTTCCTTATATCAATATTTGTAAGGAGCCAACCAAGCAATATATACAAAATATATCCAGCTGAAATAGGTGTATCTATAGCATGATTATATGATATTCCAAAAAAATTTGACGCTACAGGAAGTATAGAAATCGTTATAAATGCATATATTGACATATATGCAAAAACAAATTTCTTATTTTCAACATAACTCAATGGAACTATAGACAGATAGCACGCGAATAAAGGTATAAAAAACCAATAAATCCCTACAACTTTTGCATTTAATATACTTACCAAGAGACCATTTTGAAGACTTACTCTATGACCAAAAATCTTAAAGATTCCGTAACCTATCAGTGACCATGCAATAAACGGAATGACTGTCCTGAAAAAACGTTTCTTTAAGAACTCTTTTGTAGAATATCTTTCACGGTAATTTATAAGCGTACTTCCCGATATCATAAAGAAAATGGGAACTGCATAATAAAAAAAAGTTTCGATAAAGTTTGCCGATATCCATACACCACTTTGAGGGCCGCTCCAAAAAATTCCATTTGCATGCAGAATAACCACAGCAACAGCAGATATTACCGTAAGAATATCTATAAAATTAACTTCAAAATTACGCGACATACGCTCCCCAAACTTCTAAAAGTTAAATGAAAAGAGGACTTACCGGCATAATCACCGATAAGTCCTCTTTTTTAAATAAGTGTTGTTATTATCAGGAAGGAAGGAAGGAAGGAAGGAA
>JAFQTU010000053.1 GCA_017408905.1 Mailhella sp.
CACGAACTGCTCGAGACCCGCAAGGTGGAACAGAAGCTGAAGTACGAACTGCGCTACTACGATTCCGCCCCCCTCGCCGTGGAAGACATGCTCAACGGCCGCATCGAAGCCATCGCCATGGACAGCGCCCCCGCCAAGGACGCCATCGCCAAGGGCAAGGCTGTGAAGATCGTGGGCACCTTTGCCGATGACGACGCCTTCGGCGTGGCTATCCGCAAGGACGACAAGGAACTTCTCCAGCTCGTGAACGAAGGCTACAAGAAGCTCCATGCCGACCCCTTCTGGCAGGCCCTTACCGATAAGTACCTCAACAAGAAGTAATACATTCCACCAAGATAAGGAGGCCGGCTCGGCTGGCCTCCTGTTTTGCGTTTAAATAGCCAGGATACGCCGTGCATATTTTCTCCACCATTTTCGAAGCCCTGCCCTATATCCTCGAAGGCACGCTCGTCACCGTGCTGCTCGTCGTAGGTGCCCTTTTCCTCGGGTTCTGCCTTGGCGTGCCTATGGCGGTCACTCAGGTCTATGGCCCGAAGCCGGCCTCCCGCCTTGTGGGCTTCTATGTCTGGTTTTTCCGCGGCGTCCCCGTCCTGCTCCTGCTCTTCCTCTTCTACTACGGCCTTTTCGGGCTCATCGGCCTTGAAGTGGGCACTATCGGCGCTTCCTGCATCGTGCTGGGCATGACCAGCGCGGCCTACCAGTCCCAGATCTTCCGCGGGGCCATCCAGTCCCTGCCCGCCGGCCAGCTCAAGGCCGGGCGCGCCCTCGGCATGACCGACGGCCAGAGCATACTGCACGTCATCCTTCCGCAGGCCCTGCGCCTGTCCATCCCCGGCTGGTCCAACGAATATTCCATCCTGCTGAAAGACTCCGCCATGTGCTTCGCCCTCGGCACGCCCGAGATCATGGCGCGCACGCATTTCGTGGCCTCCCGCACCTACGAGCATCTGCCGCTGTACATCACCGCCGGCCTCATCTATTTCGCCATCACCATGGCAGGCGTGACCCTGCTCCGCCGCCTCGAACGCAAAGCCCGCATCCCCGGCTACAACAACGCCGGCATGTGATGCCGGGAGAGACGACCATGAACGCCCACCAGAACGATACCCCCATCCTCCGCGCCGAACACTTCTCCAAGACCCTCGGCGGCCGCAAGATACTCGACGACTGCTCCATCCGCATGCGCCCCGGCGACGTGAAAGTGCTCATCGGCCCTTCCGGCGCTGGCAAGAGCACCTTCCTGCAGTGCATCAACTGCCTTATCGAACCCGACGAGGGCGAGATCTGGCTGGGCGACCGCAAGATAGACTTCCGCAATACCCGCGAGCTTTGCGGCCTGCGTGAACGCGTGGGCATGATCTTCCAGGATTTCAACCTCTTCGACCACCTCTGCGCCGAAGACAACGTGGCCCTTGCCCTGCGCAAGGTGCGCGGCATGAGCAAGGCCGAAGCCCTTGAGCGCGCCCGCATGGAACTGGCCCGCGTGGGCCTTGCCGAACGCGCCAAGCTCTACCCCGCCCAGCTTTCCGGCGGCCAGAAACAGCGCGTGGCCATTGCCCGCGCCCTTGCCATGGACCCCACCGTCCTCCTGCTGGACGAGCCCACCTCCGCCCTCGACCCTGAACTCGTGGGTGAAGTGCTCACCGTTATCCGCGACCTTGCGGCCCGCGGCATGCCCATGATCATGGTCACGCACCAGATGGAATTCGCCCGCGCCGTGGCCACCGAGATACTCTTCATGGAGCATGGCCGCGTTATCGAGCAGGGCAGCCCCGCCGAACTTCTGGCCGAAGGCGCGCAGACCCGCACGCAGGACTTCTGCATCCGCCTCTGCGACCTCTGCGGCGGCGACGCTTCCACCCTCGACGGCGAGGGCGGCACCGCCAGCCTGACTCCCAACGCCGAATGCCCCGAGGCCTGATGATGCTCGATTTCCTCGACCTGAATTTCATCACCAGCCGTGTGATGCCCTACCTCGACCGAGGCCTGCTGATGAGCCTTCAGCTCATCATCCCGGCTTCGCTCATCGGCGGCTTCATAGGTGTGGTCATGGGCGTTCTGCGCGTGTTCGGCTCTGCCCCGGTGCGCCATGCCACGGACGCCTTCGTGGCCGTGGTGCGCGGCATCCCGCTCACCGTCCAGCTCATGATCCTGTACTTCGGCCTGCCCAACCTGCCCTTCCTCAAGATCTACCTTTCGCCCTATGCGGCGGCGCTCATCGGCTTTATCATCTGTACGTCGGCCTACCAGTCCGAATACGTGCGCGGCGCCCTGCTCTCCATCCAGCAGGGGCAGATCAAGGCCGCGCAGGCCCTTGGCATGACCCGCTGGCAGACCATAATCTCGGTCATCGTGCCCCAGGCCGTGCGCCGCGCCCTGCCCGGCTGCGGCAACGAGATCATCTATCTGGTGAAGTATTCCTCCCTCGCCTACCTCGTGACCTGCATCGAGCTCACCGGCGAGGCCAAGGTGCTGGTTTCCCGCACGTTCCGGCCCACGGAAGTCTATCTTGTGGCCGCCTGCTACTACCTTGCCATGGTCACGGCGGCAACGTGGCTGCTGACCAAGCTTGAACAGAAACTGGCCATCCCCGGCTTCGGCCCCCAGAAATAACCAACGCGAACGAGCCTTCCCGAATGTCCAATCTCAGCCATATCCGCAACTTCTCCATCATTGCGCATATCGACCACGGCAAGTCCACGCTGGCCGACCGCATCCTCGAATACACCGGCGTCGTCACGGCACGCGAAGCCCGTGAACAGTACCTCGACCGCATGGACCTTGAGCGCGAACGCGGCATCACCATCAAGGCCCAGACCGTGCGCATCCCCTACACGGACAAGAACGGCGAGAAGTACGTGCTCAACCTCATCGACACGCCCGGCCATGTGGACTTCGGCTATGAAGTTTCGCGTTCTCTGGCCGCCTGCGACGGTGCTCTCCTTGTGGTGGACGCCACGCAGGGCGTGGAAGCCCAGACGCTGGCCAACGTGTACATGGCTCTGGACCACGACCACGAGGTCGTCCCCATTCTGAACAAGATCGACCTTCCCAGCGCCGACCCCGACCGCGTGCGCAGCGAGATAGAAGAGAGCATCGGCCTCGACTGCACGGATTCCGTGGACGTTTCCGCCAAGACCGGCCTGAACATCGATCAGGTGCTCGAAGCCATCGTGCACCGCCTGCCCGCGCCCAAAGGCAATTCCAACGCCCCGCTCAAGGCTCTCATCTTCGACTCGTGGTACGACAGCTATCAGGGCGTGGTGGTGCTCTTCCGCATCATGGACGGCATACTCAAGCTCGGCGACACCATACACCTCATGGCCGGCGACCGCGACTACGAAGTGGTGCGCCTTGGCGTGTTCTCGCCCAACGCGGTCGATGTGAAGGAACTGGGAGCTGGCGAGGTGGGCTTCCTCTGCGCCAATATCAAGGAACTGGGCCATGCCCGCGTGGGCGATACCATCACCCTGAAGGAACGCCCCGCCGAAGAGCCCGTGCCCGGCTTCAAGGAAGTGAAGCCCATGGTGTTCTGCGGCCTCTACCCCACCGACGCCGCCGATTACGAAAACCTCAAGACCGCCCTTGAAAAGCTCCAGCTCAACGACGCGGCCTTCTCCTACGAGCCGGAGACCTCTACGGCCCTCGGCTTCGGCTTCCGCTGCGGCTTCCTCGGCCTCCTGCACATGGAGATCATTCAGGAACGCCTCGAGCGCGAATTCCAGGTGGAACTCATCGCCACGGCCCCTTCCGTCATCTATAAGGTGGACACCACCGACGGCAAGACCATGACCATCGACAACCCGGCCAAGTTCCCCGACCCGGCCAAGATCGCCGCCCTTTACGAGCCCTACGTGAGCATGGATATCCACGTTCCCACCGAATACGTGGGCAACGTGCTCAAGCTCTGCGAAGAAAAGCGCGGCATACAGAAGAACCTCGGCTTCATCACGTCGAACCGCGCGGTCATCACCTATGAAATGCCCTTCGCGGAAATCGTGTTCGACTTCTTCGACAAGCTGAAGTCCGGCACGCGCGGCTACGCTTCCATGGACTACACGCCCATCGACTACCGCGACTCCTCGCTGGTGAAGCTGGACATCCTGCTCAACGGCGCCCCCGTGGACGCGCTGGCTGTCATCGTCCACCGCGACAATTCCTACCACTACGGCCGCGCCCTTGCCCTCAAGCTGAAGCGCACCATCCCGCGCCAGATGTTCGAAGTGGCCATCCAGGCTGCTATCGGCAACAAGGTCATCGCCCGCGAGACCGTTTCCGCCTACCGCAAGGACGTGCTTGCCAAATGCTACGGCGGCGACATCTCCCGTAAGCGTAAGCTTCTGGAAA
>JAFQTU010000054.1 GCA_017408905.1 Mailhella sp.
CGCTGACGACCTTACCGACCCCGCTCCTGCCACCACCTTCGCCCACCTCGACGGTACGCTGGTTCTGAACCGCTCCATCGCCGAACTGGGCATCTATCCCGCCGTGGACCCGCTGGACTCCACGTCCCGCATCCTCGACCCGAACGTCGTCGGCGTGGAGCACTACTCCGTTGCCCGCCGCGTTCAGCAGGTGCTGCAGAAGTATAAGGACCTTCAGGACATCATCGCCATCCTCGGCATGGACGAACTGTCCGATGAAGACAAGCTCACCGTGGCCCGTGCCCGCCGCATCCAGCGCTTCCTGTCCCAGCCTTTCCATGTGGCAGAAGTGTTCACCGGCCTGCCCGGCGTCTATGTGAAACTGGAAGACACCATCAAGGGCTTCAAGGGCCTGCTCGACGGCGAGTACGACTTCCTCTCCGAGACGGACGTGCTCAACGTGGGCAGCATTGAAATGGCCATCGAAAAGCGCAACAAGCGTCAGCAGCAGGCGTAAAGGAGACCGCTATGGAAGGTCTTCGTCTTGACATCGTCACTCCTGACAAAGTCGTGCTCAACGCGGAAGTGGATTACGTGGGCGCCTGCGGCGTGGACGGCCAGTTCGGCCTTCTGCCCCAGCACGCTCCCCTGCTTTCCGCGCTGAAAGTCGGCGACCTGTACTATCGTCAGGGCAATGAGACCCACTGGGTCTTCATTGCTGGCGGCTTCGCCCAGATCTCGGACAACAAGGTGACCATTCTGGCGGAATCCGCCGAACTGGCCTCCGACATCGATGTTGAAAGAGCTCAGGAAGCCAAGGCTCGCGCTGAAAAGCGCCTTGCCGAACCCCAGTCCGATACCGACCTCGCTCGTGCCGAGCTTGCTCTGCAGCGCGCGGTGTCCCGTATCCGGGTTGCCAGCCGCTAGTACCGGCGTTTTCCGCTCATGAAAGAGAGGTTTCCCGAAAGGGGAGCCTCTCTTTTCGTTAAAAAGAAACATGGGCGTAACGCTGGAGTAACATTGCGCAGATAGTCTGCAAGTACGAGACAGCGATTTGGTATCGTTCCGCCAATGCGCCGCACGGCTTTTCAAGCGTCTCCTCCGTGGGGAAGCAGGCGGCGGGATATGGCCGGGTCGCACGCCTCAGGGAGAAGGCTCTGCGCTGATTGCGGTATGCGCAGGGCCTTTTTCCATTTCTGCGGGCCCTCCGGGGAAAAAGTCGCTATTCCTGCTTGACATTTATGCCCGAGACGGGAAAACATGGCTTTTTCCGTCCATCACAGGTGGGCTGTTTTCGTGCGGCCCTGCACCTGAAAGCATACTATGGCGCGAACGCGCTCGGAGGAAGCCTCATGGCTGAATATAAGAAGACTCTGAATCTGCCTGTCACCGGTTTTCCCATGAAGGCAAATCTGGTCCAGAAGGAACCGGAAATGCTCAAGTTCTGGGAAAGCTCCAATGTTTTCCAGCTCATGCAGGACGCCTCCGGCTCCCGCGGCGAATACCGCCTGCACGACGGCCCCCCCTACGCCAACGGCCACATCCATCTTGGCCACGCCTTGAACAAGATCCTCAAGGATATCATTATCAAGTCCCGCAACCTCATGGGCTGGAAGACCGGCTATATCCCCGGCTGGGACTGCCACGGCCTGCCCATCGAGCATAACGTGGAAGTCGAGCTCGGCGAAAAGAAGAAGGAGCTCCCCGCTCACGCTATCCGCAAGCGCTGCCGCCAGTACGCCCAGAAGTTCCTCGATATCCAGCGCAAGGAATTCAAGCGCCTCGGCGTGCTTGGCGACTGGGATCATCCCTACCTTTCCATGGATCCCAAGTACGAAGCCGTGACCGCCGGTGAACTGGCCACCTTCGTGGAGCGCGGAAGCCTTGTGCGCAGCAAGAAGCCCATCTACTGGTGCTGCCACTGCAAGACCGCTCTGGCCGAAGCCGAAGTGGAATACCGCGATCTTTCCTCCCCCTCCATCTACGTGCGCTTCCCGCTTACCGACGCCCGCCTGAAGGACGTGTTCGAAGCCGCCGATCCTTCCCGCGCCTACGTGGTCATCTGGACCACTACGCCCTGGACCCTGCCCAGCAACCTTGCCGTGTGCGTGCATCCTGAATTCAAGTACGCCCTCGTGGAAGTGAACGGCGACCAGTACGTCCTCGCCTCCGAGCTGGTGGAAGGCTGTGCCAAGACCTTCGGCTGGGCCGAATACAAGGTCGTCGGCGAGACCACCGGCGACAAGCTGGAACGCCTTGAAGCCCGCCATCCCTTCATCGACCGCGTGTCCCTGCTCATCAACGGCGAGCACGTCACCCTCGATGCCGGTACCGGCTGCGTGCACACCGCTCCCGGCCACGGCCGCGAGGACTATGAAGCCGGTATGCGCTACGGCCTCGAGGTCTATTCCCCGCTGGACGACGAAGGCCGCTTCCTGCCTGCCGTGGAATTCTTCGCCGGTATGCAGGTCTTCGAATCCAACCCCCATGTCATCGCCAAGGTGCAGGAACTCGGCCACCTGCTGGCCCGCCAGGATATCTCCCATTCCTATCCCTGCTGCTGGCGCTGCAAGAGCCCCGTCATCTTCCGTGCCACTACCCAGTGGTTCATCGGCATGGAACCCAACGACCTGCGCAAGAAGTCCCTTGCCGCCATCCAGAACGATGTGAAGTGGATCCCCGCATGGGGCCAGAACCGCATCTACAGCATGATCGAGACCCGCCCGGACTGGTGCATCTCCCGCCAGCGCCTGTGGGGTGTGCCGATCCTTGCCCTCATCTGCAAGGACTGCGGCGAGGTGTGGAACGATCCTGAATGGATGCGCGACATCGCCGGCCGCTTCGCCACCCATCCCACCGGCTGCGACTACTGGTACGAGCACGACGTGGAGGCCATCGCCCCCGCCGGCCTGAAGTGCCCCCATTGCGGCGGCACGCATTGGGAAAAGGAAGACGACATCCTCGACGTGTGGTTCGACTCCGGCACCAGCTTTGCCGCCGTCATGGAACAGCGCGTTCCCGGCTCCGTGCCCGTGGATATGTACCTCGAAGGCTCCGACCAGCATCGCGGCTGGTTCCACAGCTCTCTGCTCGCCGCCATGGGTACGCGCGACATCGCTCCCTACAAGTCCGTGCTCACCCACGGCTACGTGGTGGACGGCAACGGCCGCAAGATGTCCAAGTCCATCGGCAACGTGGTCGCCCCTCAGGAGATCATCGAGAAGTACGGCGCCGAACTGCTCCGCCTGTGGGTGGCTTCCGTGGACTACCGCGAAGACGTGCGCTACTCCGAAGAGATCATGAAGCGCCTTGTGGACGCCTACCGCCGCATCCGCAATACCTGCCGCTACCTGCTGGGCAGCATCCACGACCTGAAGCCCGCCGACATGGTGGCCTTTGCCGACATGCAGCCCCTTGACCGCTACGCCCTCAGCGTGGTGGCCGCCGCCCACGAAGCCGCCGATATGGCCTATCAGGAATGCGAGTTCCACAAGGTCTTCCAGGGCCTGCACAATGTCTGCTCCACGGACCTGTCCGCCTTCTATCTGGACGTGCTCAAGGACCGCCTGTACTCCTCTCTGCCGGACAGCGCCGAACGCCGTTCCGCCCAGAGCGCCCTGTACCAGATGGTGCTCATCATGCTGCGCGACATGGCTCCCATCATGAGCTTCACCGCCGAAGAAGTGTTCCGCTACCTGCCCGACGCCCTCAAGCCTGTGGACGCCGAAGGCAAGCCCGTGGCCACGGTCTTCGCCCTGCCTGCCGTGGACGCCTCCGCCTTCCGCCTTTCCGACGATGAGCGCGGCGCATGGGAAATGGTCATGGATATCCGCGCCGGTGTTACCCGCGCCATCGAACCCCTGCGCAAGGAAGGCGTGGTGGGCCATGCCCTCGATACCCACGTCACCCTGTACGTGAACGAAAAGCTCCGCGCCGCCATCGAAGACAGCGGGGCCGATATGCGTTCCATCTGCATCGTGTCCCAGCTTGAACTGGCCGACTTCAAGGATGCCCCCGAAGCCGCCCTTGCCACGGCCCAGCTCGACGAATGCCCCGGCCTTGCCGTGGGCGTGCGCAAGGCTGGCGGCGACAAGTGCGAACGCTGCTGGATGTACTCCGAAGAACTCGGCACCGATGCCGACCATCCCACGCTGTGCCCCCGCTGCGCCGCTGTGATGAAGGAACTGGGCGTCGAGGCTGGTGAATAAGGTGGCCGACAGCCGCTGGAAGATCGTTTCTGCCGTGGGGCTGGTCTGGCTTCTGCTGGACCAGCTCACCAAGGCGGCAGTGGCGGCGTATATCCCGCTGAACCACGGCTTCAGCGTCATCCCCGGCGTTTTCGACCTTGTCCACGTGCTCAACAGGGGTGCGGCCTTCGGCTTCCTGAACCGGAGCGATATCGACTGGCAGATATGGCTCTTCCTTGCCGCCGCTGTGGCCGTGACCGCCGTCATCATAGGCATGGTGCGCACGGCGAAGTTCAGCCGCCTGTTCTTCTTCGGCTGCGGCAGTATCCTTGGCGGGGCCATAGGCAACGTCATCGACCGTGTACGCGCCCGGGCCGTGACCGATTTTCTCGATGTCTATGTGGGGCAGTGGCACTGGCCTGCGTTCAACGTGGCCGATATCGCCATCTGCCTCGGCGTTGTGGCCGCGGCTGTCGTGCTTCTGCGTGAAGCGCGCGAAGAAGCGCGGCAGAAGGGAGAATAAATGCTCATTACGGACCTTACCGATACTCAGCTTGCCATGCTCGTTGTGCCCATCCTTCCGAATATGTGGGCGCTGAAGCACGCCTTCCACCACGATTTCCCCACGGAAAAGGAAAAGTGGCGCTGGATGATGGCCTGTATCTTCCTGCCCTGCATCGGCGGCCTTGCCTACATCTTTGTGGGCCGTCGCCATGCCAGCAAGGAAAAGATCGACGTCTTCGAGCGCTACGGCAAGAAGGAGGGCGCTCAGGCGGAACAGGCCGGAGCGGTCGAGCTTCCTGCCGAAGAACAGAAGGTTGAAGAGTATCCTGAGGCCGCCCCTCTTCCCGAAGGCCGCGCCCGCGCTCCGTGGGACGAGGAGCTTGAACCGAAACCCGCCGCTCCCCGCCCCGAGGCGAAGGACTGGGACTTCGGCTGCCCCGACGACGTGCGTAAGAACTGAGGAGCGCCCCGGCGTTCCGCATATATCCGGGCGGATTCCCGCCTGCTACAGGAGAAAGGTCATGGAACTGTGGAAACTGGGCCGTACCCTTGCCCTTGTGTCGCTTCCCCTGATGCTGACGGCCTGCGTCTCTACCAGCGACCATAAGGCCCTTCAGGCTCAGGTGAGCCAGATGAACCGCCAGATGAGCACCAGCCAGACCAGCCAGGCCGACAGCTGGTCCCAGCTTCTGGAACTGCGCCAGGAAGTGGCTGAACTTCGCGGCCAGATCGATACCCTGAACAATGCCCTCAAGCGCGTGGGCGGTGCCGACAAGCTGGCCGAAACGCAGGTCGTTCACGGCCGTGCCCTGCACCTGCTCGAAAGCCAGATGGCGCTGGACCTTCAGCTCGGCGCGCCTGCTTCCGATACGGCCTCCCTCGAAGGCGGCGCTATCCCCGACGCCCTGAACGGCATCCCCGTCATGGCTCCTGCCGTGGATACCGCCCCTGCGGCCCCTGCCGCCGCGCCCGTCCAGCCCGCCCAGCCGGCCAATATGGCGCAGGCCCTGTACGACAACGGCATGGACCTCTTCAACACCCGCCAGTATCAGGGCGCTCTCAAGTCCTTCAGCGATTTCACCAAGACCTATCCCAAGCATCAGCTCACCTCCAATGCCTGGTTCTGGCAGGGCGAGTGCAATTATCAGATGAGGAACTACGCGGCGGCGGCTCTGGCCTATGAGAACGTCATTGCCGGCTTCCCGAACAGCGCCAAGGCTCCCGCTTCCTACCTGAAGCAGGGCATGGCCTTCCTCCAGCTTGGCAAGAAGGCCGCGGCCAAACAGCGCCTGCGCGAACTGACCAAGAAGTTCCCCAAGGCTCCCGAAGCCGCCCGCGCCAAGCAGGTCATCAAGCAGAACAAGCTGTAAGCCTTCCTTTTTCTTCTTTCGGAGCGCCCGGTATCCCCGGGCGTTTCTTTTTATGGCGGAGCGGGCCTGCCCGGAAGTGGAACGTGCGGAACTTGGCAACCGTGCGGGAATAGGCTATAGTAACTCGTTTTTGATACGAGAATACGCCTTTTTACTCGACTCTTACAAGGAATCCCTATGGCGGACAACATCACCGCAGAAAACGTCTCCCTCGACGAGGAGCTCCGGATAACGGCTCCCGAAGATTCCCTTCCCCCTCTTTCGCTGGACCGCCTGCCTGAGAATATGCAGGATGCCTGCGCCCGGGCCGGCTGGATGCGCCTCATGCCCGTGCAGGCCCATGCCCTGCCGTACCTCATGGCAGGCCGCGATATCATGGTGCAGTCCCGCACCGGCAGCGGCAAGACCGGCGCGTATCTCCTGCCGCTCCTTTCTCTGCTCGATGCCGGGGAAAAGAAGGTGCAGGCCCTCATCCTTGCCCCCACGCGCGAACTTGCCAGTCAGGTGGAGCATGAGGCGCGCGTGCTTTTCGAAGGCACGGGCCTTACCGTGGCGGCGCTTTACGGCGGCGTGGGCTACGGTCGCCAGCTCGAAGCCCTGCGCTCCGGCGTCCAGCTCATCGTGGGCACGCCGGGCCGTGTGCTCGACCATCTGATCCGCCGCACTCTTTCCCTCGACGCGCTCAAGGCCCTTATCTTCGACGAGGCCGACCGTATGCTCTCCATCGGCTTCTACCCGGATATGAAGGAGATACAGCGCTACCTGCCCAAGCGGCCCCTGCTTTCCACGCTGTTCTCGGCCACCTATCCCCAGCACGTGCTCAACCTTGCCGGTGAATTCCTGCGCGACCCGCAGATGCTCAGCCTTTCGCAGGGTCAGGTGCATGTGGCGGCCATCCAGCATCTTTTCGTGGAATGCGGCCGTATGGACAAGGACCGCACCCTTGTGCGCCTGATGGAGACGGAGAACCCCACCTCGGCCATCATTTTCTGCAATACCAAGTCCAACGTGCATTACGTGACGGCCGTGCTCAAGGGCTTCGGCTACAATGCCGACGAGCTTTCCGCCGACCTTTCGCAGAACAAGCGCGAAGACGTGCTGGCCCGCCTGCGCGAGGGCAAGGTGCGTCTGCTCGTGGCGACCGACGTGGCCGCTCGCGGCATCGACATTCCCGCCCTGTCGCACGTCTTCCTCTACGAGCCGCCGGAGGACCGCGAATCCTACATCCACCGCGCAGGCCGCACGGGCCGCGCCGGGGCTGTGGGCACGGTCATCTCCCTTGTGGACATCATGCAGAAGATGGAGCTCATGCGCATCGCTTCCTTCTACAAGATCGACCTCATCCCCCTTGCCAATCCTTCCGATGCCGACGTGGCCCTTGCCGCAGGCCAGCGTATCACGGCCCTGCTCGATGCTCGCCGCCGCGCCTGCACCGGCCTTCAGCTCGAACGCGCCCGCCGCTATGTCTCTCTGGTGAAGGAAGCCGCCCAGAGCGAGGACGAGGATCAGCTCCTTCTGCTGGCCCTGCTCATGGATGCCGAGTATCAGCGCAGCTTGGGCATGGAGCAGAGCCTGCCCCAGCCCCGTGCCGTGCGCGAGGCCGCCGAGAGCCGCAAGACTTCGAAAAAGAAGGAACGCGGCGATACCGGAGAAGGGGAGGGCGAAGGCCGCCGCTCCCGCCGCAAGCGTTCCCGCAAGGATCGCGGTGACGCGCCCGAAGGCCAGTCTGCCGCCGAAGCCCCGCAGGGCGGAGACGCCCCTGCCGAGGCTTCCCATGAAGCTCCCCATGACGTTCCTCATGACGCGGAGCAGGGTGGCGAAGGTGCAGAACGCCGCCGCCGTCCGCGCCGCCGTGGAGGCCGCCGCCGCTCTGCGGAAGGGCAGGCTTCCGGGGAAGGTTCCGGTGCGCCTCAGGGCGAAAGCGGCGAATAGCGCCCCAAGGGCGCTCCGCTCAGTGTAAGAAAGATCTAACTTTTATCGGATAAGGTGCAGTTATGCCTCAGTTCGGCGACCTCGTCATCCTCGCTTCCCCTCGCGGCAAGCGCCACATATATCGTCTCGACCCCCATCAGGACATCCATACGCAGGACGGCGTGATGCGTGCCGCCGACATTGCGGCCGCAGAGTTCGGCACGGAAGTGCGCACGGCCAAGGGCGTGCCTTTCCGTCTGGAACAGCCCCAGCTCTTCGACCTTGTGATGGGCATCAAGCGCCAGACCCAGATCATGTATCCCAAGGATATGGGCCTCATCTGCTTCAAGCTGGGCGTGGGCAACGGCCGTACCATCCTGGAGGCCGGCTCCGGCTCCGGAGGCTTCACCATCGCGCTTTCGTGGTTCTCCGGCCCCAACGGCCATGTGCATACCTTCGAGGCCCGCGAGGAGTTCCACAAGCTCGCCAAGCGCAACCTCGACTGGGCCGGTGTGGGCCAGAACGTGACCCTTCATCACCGCGACATCTCCAACGGCTTCGGCATCGACGACCCCGAGATACTGAACGGCCAGAAGGGCGACGCGCTCTTCCTCGACGTGCGCACGCCGTGGGAATACCTCGGCCATGCCCGTGCCGCGCTCAAGCCCGGTGCGCCCATCGCCTTCCTGCTGCCCACGGTGGAGCAGGTGTCGGAGCTCATCCATGCCCTTGAGCTCGAACCCTTCGAAGAAACGGAAGTGTGCGAGATCCTCGTGCGCCCGTGGAAGGTCGTTCCCGGCCGCCTGCGCCCCAACGACCGCATGGCCGCCCATACCGCCTTCCTCGTGTTCACCCGCATGCAGGAACGCAGTGCCGACTGGGACGCCCTTATCCCGCTGGGCACGCGCGAACGCAAGCAGGAAGCCGCCCGTCAGGCCCGCCTTGCCGAAGCCCGCGGCGAAGAGTGCTATTACGAAGTGTAAAATCGATGCTGTCGAGGGAGGGAAGAGGCTTTTCTGAAGAAATATTTGTAAATTTATATCACTTTGAAATATAATAATTAATTTACAAGTATAAAACAGAATACTCACCAAAATACTCACAAATTAAAAAGATGTGAGTGGATTCCTTTGGATGAATGTGGGTATCCTTCTCTTGGTTTCAACCATCTCTCGCAGAGGTGCTATCCCCCCTTTTTGCTGTTAACGCCATCAGGCCGCCTTCGGGCGGCCTGATGTATTTAAGGTAACCCCACCTAAGCTTATCAAACATCTACCCAAGAAGCCATCGTCTATAGACGATTCATTC
>JAFQTU010000055.1 GCA_017408905.1 Mailhella sp.
AGATTGATATGGTTTTATCCATTTGGCAAGTTTTATATAACTTTATGATATAATATGATAAATTTATTTATTAGGATTTATGCGACTTTATATGAGCTGTTCCAGATAATCGGCCCATTCCTGCATCATGCGGCGGCGTTCCGGCAGGTATTCCGCGTAGTTGTAGGCCGCGCGGATTCCGTTTCGTTCCGAGTGGGCGAGCTGGCGTTCTATCCAGTCTCGGTTGTAGCCGCGTTCGTTGAGGAGCGTCGAGGCCAGCGAGCGGAAGCCGTGAACACTCATCTCGTCTTTCTCGTAGCCCATGCGGCGCAGGGCGTTGAGCATGGTCACTTCGGAGATGGGCCGCACATCGGTACGGATAGACGGGAAGAGGTATCTACCCTCGCCGGAGTAGAGCCGCAGTTCTTCCAGTACAGCCACGGCCTGCCGGGACAGCGGAACGATATGCGCCGTGTGCATCTTCATGCGTTCGGCGGGGATACGCCACTCGGATTTAGATAAGTCAAACTCTTTCCATTCTGCGGCACGCAGTTCGGTGTGCCGAGTGAACACCAGCGGGGCGAGCTTCAGGGCACAAATCAGAGGAAAATAGCCCTCGTAGCGGTCGATGTCGCGCAGGAGCTGGCCGACCTTCGGAGGCGATGTCACGGATGCCCGGTGTACTACCTTATGAGGCTTCAGTGCGCCGCGAAGCTCGCTCACAGGATTCTGCTTCACCTTGCCGAGAATGATCGCGTAGCGGAAAATCTGCCCGATGATTTGCAGGATGCGGCTGGCAGTCTCGTGGTGGCCTTTGTCGTCCAGCGGCTTGACCACGCCAAGTATGTCCATGGGCGCGAGGCGCGTCACCGGAACTTTGCCGATAGCTGGGAAAACGTAGGTTTCCAGTCGGTAGAGGATGGCCTTGCCGTAGGCCTCGGAATAGGCGGCCGTGCGGACTTTGTGCCACTCGCGGGCGAAGAGTTCGAAGGTGTCACGGATGACGGCTTCGCGTTCCTGCTTCTGCTGTTTCTTGACCGCCGAAGGGTCGACGCCCTTGTCGAGCTGGGACTTCGCCTCGTCGCGGCGGGCGCGGGCGTCCCTCAGGGAAACGGTGGGATATTTGCCGAAGCTGAGAAGCTTGGCCTTACCCTCGAAGCGGTAGGCCATGCGCCAGAGTTTGCTTCCGGCCGGGGTGACGTAGAGGAAAAGGCCTTCGCCGTCGAAATGTTTCTTGGGCGTGGATGCGGGTTTCAGATTGCGGATCTGGGTTTCTGTCAGAGGCATGTTGGATCTCCTTGGATATATGGGGATGAGGAGATACCCACATGGACTGAAAAAGCTTTATTTTATAACCGGTTAACCTGTGGGTATCGGAATATGCATAGCACATTCATACCCACAGATATACCCACAAAAAATTGGATGCAAATGCACGCCCTCGGATTCCGCTGGACGCTGAAAATCGTTTAAAACCAAAATTTCAAAGCGGTTGGAATGGAAGTTCGGAAAAATGGGGGACAGGTGGGGGACAAAAAGGGAAAAGAGAGAAGTTAAACGAAAAAAGGGCTTACGATTTTACTCGTAAACCCTTGGATTCGCATGGCTCCCCGAGACGGACTTGAACCGCCAACCTAGTGATTAACAGTCACCCGCTCTGCCTATTGAGCTATCGGGGAACGGAGCAACTTGCCGTTGCAGGAATGTGTTTAGGCGATTTGGGCCTTGGCGTCAAGCGGAAAAATAGTTTCAGGCAAAATTTTTGGGCCGAGACGGTGAGTTCAGGCCAGCGGCATACGCCCCAGCAGAGGCGCAGGGCCGGTTTGCAGGGCCTCGCTCTTCAGGATGCTTCCGTCGCGGCCGATCGTGATCACTTCGCAGGGGATATCGCGGCCGCTCTTGCGCAGGGCCTCGCGCACGGCGTTCTCCATACCGCCGCAGCAGGGCACGTCCATGCGTGCCACGGTCAGGCTGCGGATACTGTTCTGCCGGAACATCTCGGCCAGCTTCTCCGAATAATCCGTGTCGTCCAGCTTGGTACAACCGATGAGCGTCACCTTGCCGCGCATGAAGCGGCTGTGGAAATCGCCAAAGGCGTAGGCCGTGCAGTCGGCGGCAATGAGCACGTCCGCCCCGTTGAGGAAAGCGGCGTTCACCGGGGCCAGCTTTATCTGCACGGGCCACTGGCGAAGCTGGCTCGGCACGGGTTCGGCCGCAGGAACAGCGCCGGCCGGCTGAAGCTCTGCCGCCCTGCTCCCTTCACAGCCGCCCTGCCCCCTTCGGGCAAGATGGGCCTTCACGGCCTCTTCATCGTAGGGGGCGGCTTCGCGCATCTCGAACGATATGGCCCCGGCGGGGCAGGCGGGAAGGCAGTTGCCAAGGCCGTCGCAGTAGTCGTCGCGTATCAGGCGGGCCTTGCCGTCCTGTATGGCGATGGCGCCTTCGTGGCAGGCGGAAACACACAGCCCGCAGCCGGTGCAGGCTTCCTCATCTATCTTGACCATCTGTCTCAGCATGGCAAACTCCTTTTTTATTGACAGTAATCAATCCTGATAACAATTCCGTGACAGCCGTCACACTTTCTCTAAAGGTAGAAAAAATCCCCCCGGGCCAGCCCAAGGGGGATGCTGTCATGGACGGTATCAGAGAACGAACTGCCGCAGGTCCACATCCTGCTTCACGTCGTCGAGGTGCTCTTCGACATAGGCCTTGTCCACCACGATATGCTGGCCTGCCCGGTCGGGCGCATCGAAGGAAATGTCGGCCAGGATCTTCTCAAGGATGGTATAGAGGCGGCGCGCACCGATATTTTCCTTGCGGGCATTGGTATCTTCCGCAAAGGACGCTATCTCGCGCAGGCCTTCTTCCGTAAAGTGCAGGGCCACGTTTTCGGTGGAAAGGAGGGACGCGTACTGCTTTTGTAGGGAGTTGTCCGGCTCGGTGAGGATGCGGTAGAACTCGTGGCTGCCCAGCGGCTGGAGCTCCACGCGCAGGGGGAAACGGCCCTGCAGTTCGGGGATGAGGTCCGAAGGCTTGCTGAAGTGGAACGCACCCGCCGCGATGAAGAGGATGTGGTCGGTGTGGATCATGCCGTGCTTGGTGTTCACGGCGCACCCTTCCACCACGGGCAGAAGGTCGCGCTGGACGCCCTCGCGGGAAATGTCGGACGAGCGCTGCTGGCTGGCCCCGCTGGCCACCTTGTCTATTTCGTCGATGAACACGATGCCGCTCTGCTCCACGCGCTCGCGGGCTATCTCCACGATGCGCTCCTCGTCGAGCATGGAATCACGCGCCTGCTGGACAAGGATATCGTAGGCGGCGCGGGTCTTCAGGCGCTTCTTCTTGGTCTTGGAAGGCATGAGCTTGCTCATCATGTCCTTCATCTGCGAACCGAAGCCGTTATTGTCCATGCCCGGCATACCGAACATGTTCATCTGCGGGGCCTGTTCCGTGACTTCTATCTCGACTTCGTGGTTGTCCAAGTGGCCGAGCTTCCACAGGTTGCGGAGCTTGGCGCGGGTGGCCTCGCGGCTGGAATCGAGGGAGGAACCGGGCAGGAGCAGGTCGAGCAGGCGCTCTTCGGCCTGCGCTTCGGCCTGTGCCGACACGCGCTGACCCTCCTCGTCGCGCACCAGCTTGATGCCGATGTCCATGAGGTCGCGTATCATGGATTCCACGTCGCGCCCCACGTAGCCGACTTCCGTGTATTTGGTGGCTTCCACCTTGATGAAGGGCGCGCCCGTCAGCTTGGCAAGGCGGCGGGCTATCTCGGTCTTGCCCACGCCGGTGGGGCCCATGAGGATGATGTTCTTCGGCGCTATCTCGTCGCGCATAGCGGGTTCGAGCTGCTGGCGGCGCCAGCGGTTGCGCACGGCCACAGCCACCATGCGCTTGGCCTGTTCCTGGCCGATGATATATTTATCGAGTTCGGCAACGATCTGCCGGGGGGTAAGCGTATTCATAGGGCAGCTCCTTTTCTACTGAGGAAGATAGGCTCTGCGCCGGAAAAGGGAAGATGCCGGAAGGATTTTTTGCAAATTTCCTTAAACAGACGGCTTCTGGCCGCAGTTTTCGCGCACTCTGGGCGAACAGCCTGCGCAGGCCGAGGCCATGGGAAGGCCCTTCCGGCCCGCACAGCCGCATCCGCAGCCGCCTTTGCCGGAGAGCGTCCTGCGCATACGGCCCAGAAGATACAGGGCCGCCGAAGCAACGATGAGCACCACAAGAATATGTTCCATAGCAAGCTCCTTTCATGTCGAGAGTCCGCACGGGCGGCTCGAAAAGCATAGTACAAGAAATGAAAATCATTTTCAACATAAAAATATCCTCTTTTCCTTGCCCCCCGGCCCATTTACGTATAACCTTTTCTGCGCTGTACTTTTTCCCGGAGACTGTCGATGCTGCGCAAGATACTTCTCTCTCTCCTTCTGCTCATCCTGCTCGCCTTTGGCGGGGTCTTCACGCTTCTTGCGACCAACAGCGACATTATTATCGATAAATTCCACTCGTTTATCGAAAGCACTACCGGCGCGCCCCTTATTTCGCAAACGCGCCCCGTCTTCACCCTGCTGCCCAACCGCGGCCTTGAGCTGGGCGCGAGCTCGTGGCAGAAGCCCGACGGCTCCCTCAGCATCAGCTTCAGCCGGGCCTCGGTGCTCATCTCCTCGCACGACCTTTTCGTGGGGCGCTTCAGCATCAAGAACTTCACCGTGGACGATCTCAAGCTCACCATGCGCCTGAACAGGCCCTTGCTTGAGCACAGCCTCGACATCGCCAGCAGACTCGGGGAACGCAGGGACATCGACGAGATCGTGCGCCTTGTCCTGCGCACGCTCAACATCTCCCCCGACACCATCAACGTCCGGCGGGGGAGCATCTGCCTCATCGAGCCTTCCGGGAACAGCATACTCCTTTCGCCCTTCACGCTCCATGTCAGCGACGTCCATCCCGGCTCGGAGACCGATTTCAGCCTGAAAACGGAACTCTCCGGCTCTTCCCCCGCCTTCAAGGCCAAGCTCGATCTCACCCTCTCCGCCCTGTTCTCGAAGGACGGCTCCGCCTTCGTCATCAAGAATGCCCGCCTTCTCCCCCTCGAAGGCTTTTCCTTCACCGAAGACCTGCGCCTTTCCGGCTCCCTGAGCTACGACTACGACAGCAGCGCCTTCGACTTCTCGGCCCTGGAATTCAGCGGCCCCGGCCTCGAGCTCAAGTCCTCCGGCGGCATCGCCTCCCTTGCCGAATTCTACCGCGACCCGAGGAACGGAGGGCTTTCCGCCTCCATCGACATGAAGGCCGCCCCGCAGAAGCTCGGCAGGCTCCTCGGCTTCACCCAGCCCTTCGAAGCCGTGGACATGAAGGCCGACCTGCACTGGAACGGCGGCAAGCTCGACCTGAAATCCATGTCGGGCAAGGCCGACGCCCTTTCCTTCACCGGCGGCCTGCAGGCCTCGTTCCGGCCCTTCACCGTCTCCGGCGATATGCATTTCAGCGAACTGCACATCGACGCCTTCAAGGGCCGCACTTCCGCCGACGACATCGACGAGGCGCGCGGGAACGACTTCAGCCGCTGGCCGCGCGTTGCGCTCTCCGTCAGTGCCGACACCCTGCACTGGGACAGGCTCGTCCTTGAAAAGGTGAACATGCGCATGACCGGCCAGAACGGGACCTACGAACTGAACCCGCTGACGGCCTCCCTTGCCGGAAGCCCGGTAACGGCCTCCCTCAAGGCCGTCATGCTCCCCACCTCGCCGCTCTCGGCCCGCATAGGCCTGAATTTCAGTGTGCCGCAGGCCAATCTCGAGGATGTCTGCCAGCTCCTGCTCAAGCAGGGCCTGCTCAAGGGCAGCGGCTCCATCAACGCTTCCCTCAGCTTCACCACGTCGCGCGGACTTCCCTCCCTCAGCGGCACGGGCAGCATCACCTCGTCCAGCGTGCAGACCAGTTTCAGCGTCCTGCCTTCGCGCATCCCCGTTGCCAGCCTCCTGAGCCCGGGCAACAGGTTCGACAAGTTCCTGCTCTTCTTCAAGGCCAAGGAAGGCCGCATAGCCGTGCAGGACTTCTCGCTGGAAGCCCCGCGCTTCGCCCTTGCGGGCAAGGGCTGGCTCGACCTGCCGAAAAAGACCGTGGACGCGGCGGGCTCCATGCGCCTCGGCGGCAGTACCGTGCTCCCCGTGCGCCTGTTCGGCGACGTACGCGACCCGCAGTATTCGCTGGATATGCACAGTAATGCCGACAGCCCCGCCAGCCTCGACATCACCCTCGACGGCGACTTCGCCAAGCAGATAGACACCATCCTCGGCGCTCCGCGCTGATACCACAGGAGAACGACATGGCTTTCCGTAAAAGTGCCGGCAGTGCCAGCAAGCGCGCCGCAGACATCTTCAGCGCCGCTTCCGGCCACGCCAAGGAAAAGAGCAAGGAACCCAGCATACTCCTGAAGCTGTTCCGGGGCGACATCAAGCTCCTGCTCACCTTCTGGACCTTCTGCATCTCCCTGCCCCTGCTCGGCGACCTTATCTTCACCCAGCTCGTCTTTCCGCTTCTCGACGTGGAAAGCGCCGCAGGCACGGCGTCCATGTTCGTGTGGGGCACGTTCATGGCGGTGTACGGCGTCATCGCCAGCATAGGCCTGTGGCGTTCCGCTTCCCGCTATGCCGGCCCGCGCGTCTGGGCCATGCTGGCCAAGCTCGGCGCTGTTGCCGGCATCTGTGCCGCCGTGACCTATGCCCTGAGGTGGTATGCCTCCTGGATGATACTTGCGGGCGCCTGATCCATGTCCATAGAAAAAGCGAAACAGCATCTCAGCCGCTGGGGCAAGGACGGGCTCGTGGTCGAGCACGAAGCCTCCAGCGCCACGGTGGAGCTTGCGGCCCTGGCCCTGCACACCGAGCCCCGCCGCATAGCCAAGACCCTTTCCTTCCTCAACGGCGAACGCACCATCCTTGTGGTGGCCGCTGGCGACGCCCGCGTGGATTCTGCCAAGTTCAAGAAGGCCTTCGGCCTGAAAAAGGCCCGCATGGTCCCTGCGGAGGAAGTCGAGCCGCGCATCGGCCATGCCATAGGCGGGGTATGCCCCTTCGGCGTGAACGAAGGCGTGGACGTGTGGCTCGACGAGTCCCTGCGCCGCTTCGAAACGGTGTTCCCGGCCTGCGGAAGTTCCAACAGCAGTATCGAACTCTCCCCCGAGGAACTGGCCGAATGTTCCGAAGCCTGCGGCTGGGCCGACGTGTGCAAGGACTGGCAGGAGAATTCCTAGTCCCCCGCTTGAGCTTGACAAAAAACTGCCGACAGTCCATTCAGTAAGGAAAGGAAGGTCGCCCCTAGTATGAAAACGACAGCAGAAAGAGTCTCCCTCGTTATCAGGACATTGCTCCTGGTGATCTGCTGTACCCTTTTCCTGCCCCAGGCCCATCAGGGCGGATCG
>JAFQTU010000056.1 GCA_017408905.1 Mailhella sp.
CACTTCGATCTGGGGCACGCCGCGGGGTGCGGCGGGGATGCCGGTGAGCTGGAACTTGCCGAGGGTCATGTTGTCGTTGGCCATCGGGCGTTCACCCTGAAGGACATGGATGTCCACGGCGGGCTGGTTGTCAGCGGCGGTGGAGAACACCTGGCTCTTGCGGGTGGGGATGGTGGTGTTGCGGTCGATGAGCTTGGTGAACACGCCGCCCATGGTTTCGATACCGAGGGACAGGGGGGTCACGTCGAGCAGGAGCACGTCCTTCACGTCGCCGGTGAGGATAGCGCCCTGAATGGAAGCGCCCATAGCCACCACTTCGTCGGGGTTCACGGAACGGTTGGGTTCCTTGCCGAAGAATTCGCCCACCATCTTCTGCACGAGGGGCATACGGGTCATGCCGCCCACGAGGACGACTTCGTCGATGTCAGAGGCGGAGAGGCCGGCGTCGGCAAGGGCCTTGCGGCAGGGCACGATGGACTTTTCCACCAGATCCATGACCATCTGTTCCAGCTTGGCGCGGGAAAGGCTCATCATCAGGTGCTTGGGGCCGGTGGCGTCGGCCGTGATGAAGGGCAGGTTGATCTGGGCTTCCATGGAGGAGGAAAGTTCCTTCTTGGCGTTTTCGGCGGCCTCCTTCAGGCGCTGGAGAGCCATGCGGTCCTGAGAGAGGTCGATGCCGTACTGGCCCTTGAATTCGCTCACCATGTGCTGGATGATGCGCTGGTCGAAGTCTTCGCCGCCAAGGAAGGTGTCGCCGTTGGTGGCGCGCACTTCCACGACGTTGTCGCCCACTTCGAGGATGGAGATGTCGAAGGTGCCGCCGCCAAGGTCGTACACGGCGATCTTTTCGTTGGCCTTGCGGTCGAAGCCGTAGGCAAGGGAAGCGGCGGTGGGTTCGTTGATGATACGCTTCACTTCAAGGCCCGCAATCTTGCCGGCGTCCTTGGTGGCCTGACGCTGAGCGTCGTTGAAGTAGGCAGGCACGGTGATGACGGCTTCGGTCACGGGTTCGCCGAGGTAGGCTTCGGCGTCCTTCTTGAGCTGGCCGAGGATGACGGCGGAAATTTCCTGAGCGCTGTAGTCGTGGCCGTCCACGCGCACGGCGGCGTCGCCGTTAGCGGCGGCAACGATGGAGTAAGGAGCGTTCTGCATCCAGTGGAGCACTTCGGGGGCGTCGGCACGGCGGCCCATCAGACGCTTGATAGCGAAGATGGTGCGGTCGGGGTTGGTAACGGCCTGGCGCTTGGCCGTTTCGCCCACAAGGCGTTCCTTATCGGTGAAGGCCACGATGGAGGGGGTGGTGCGGCCGCCGTTAGGGTTAGTGATGCACTTGGGTTCCTTGCCTTCCATCACATAGACGCAGCTGTTGGTGGTGCCAAGGTCGATGCCGATGATCTTACCCATGATATATCTCCTTATGGTGATTGCGTTATTGAGCGGCGAGGCGTGGCTTGTGCCGGAGGGGGAGCGCCTCGTCAGGACAATAGGTAAGCGCGATTTTCCGAACGTCTAGGGGTGAACTGAAAAAAAGTTGAATTTTTTGCCGCGCGGCGTTCCGGGCCTGCGGGGAGGGAAAATCCTTGGCGGCAGGCGGCGCGGATGCTAGATTGGGCAGACGGCAAGTCAAGGAGGGAACATGGTCTATTCTCTGGAAAACATCCGCTTCCTGAAGCGCGAACTCGTGCGCTTCTCCGCGAAGTACGAGGAGCTTCGGCAGAACATGGCCGAGCTCAAGCGCCGTGCCGGGCTCGACCCCGACGCCCCCTTCCCGCCCCACGCTGGAAGCGAGCCTTCCGCCGCGCCTGCTCCCGAGGCCGAATCCCTTTTCAGCGGGCGCTTCTCTTTTAATAAGGAAGGGTGAGACATGGAGAACGCCTTCCTCACGGCGGCCAGCGAGGCCGAACTTTCCCTTTCCCGCATGAGGGCCGCGCTGGACAGCCTGCGCACCAGCCTTGAACAGCAGGACGAGTTGACCGAACTCATAAGTCTGTGCATGGCGCAGGCCAGCATGGGGAACATGAGCAACCCCATACCAGCCACCATGAAGATGATGGGCCTCGGCCTGCCCGTGTGGCCCGACCCGGCCAAGAACATCGAAGAGCTGGAAAACGCGCGCGACAGGGAATTCGCCCTTGCCGAGAGCCTTCTGCGCGAAGTGCAGAGCCACGCCGACCTCTGCAAAGCCTTGCAGGAGAAGGCGGCAGGCGACATTTAAGGCAGAATGCCCTTTTTTTGCATTTCCCAGCCCATTAATAGGCATAATGCTAACCCTGTGATATCTGTACCGAAAAGGCAAATTTTCGAAAAATCCGCCGTAACCCATTGAAAAAAAAAAAAACGGTAAGCTGAAAATAATTCCCTTATGGACAGGGTGTCCGCCCTGCCCGAACCTCAACTTGGAGTTATGTTATGCTTACCAAGGGTGCCATTGGCAATCTGGTGAACCGCTATAAAGCAGTTCTGGCAAAGTGCAATCTTATTAATACCTTCGGCTCTCTGGCCGTGGCGGCTATGCTCGTGATGGGCGGCGCTAGCGTGGCGAGTGCGGCGCTCATCGATGTAATCACGCAGGCTGGTACTGCCGAGAAGACTATCACGCTTACTGAAGACGAAACACTTAGCTCCTCTCTTAAGTTTGCAGGAAAAAATATAGTTCTCGATCTTAATGGAAAAGCAATAACTTCTTCTGGCGATGATGCTTTTTACCTCAAAGCCCCTAACGGTTTTACCGATAATACCCTGACTATTACCGATTCCAGCGCCTCGATGTCGGGAAGTATTTCATCTACTTCTGGAGACTGTGCTGTCTTCATGTCGGGAAATAACACTCTGAAAATTATGGGTGGAACATTAAAAAATTCCCAAGCTGACGCCACTCATAACTATACTACAGTTCAGACTAACGGTAACCCCGATGAGTTTGGCGTAACCATTGAAGTTTCTGGTGGCAAAATTATTAGTGAAACACTTCATGCCATGTATCTTCCCCATGTGAAAAATCTGAGCATCACAGGGGGACATATTGAGGGTCACAGTGCCGCCGTTGAAATTCGAGGCGGTACCGCTAATATCAGCGGTGGTACCTTCATCAGCCGTAAGGATACGTTCTCATGCCGAGGTTATGGCAACGGCGGTACGCTTACGGGCGTCGCATTCGGTGTCAGCCAGCACACCGACGGTAATAAAAAACCTTACGACCTTACCGTAAACATTTCCGGCGGTACTTTTACTGGAGAATATGCTTTCTACGAGGGCTATTTTGCCCAGGCTGAGCAAACAACACCTCAGGTAGAAAATAACAATGCTGACAGCCTCACTCTTTCCATCACCGGTGGCACGTTCAACGGTAAGATTTTCAGTGGTAGTAAAACCGACTTCATCTATGGTGGTACGTTCTCTGACGAGACTGCGCTTACCTATCTCGCCCCGAATGCCAATATCACTGTGACCGATAAGGACATCGCCTCCTACGCCAACGAATCCGGCGACAACCACACCATCAACTTTGGAGCCGAAGGCGGCAGTAATGTTGCCAAGGTGGAACTCGCCGAAAACAGCACCACCACCTTTGATGGCAAGGCCGCTATTGAAGAAATGGAGGCTGGCGCCAACACCACGCTCAATATCAACTCTGCTGATATCACGGCTAAAACGAGCGACCTTTCCAACACTGCCGTCACCGCCACCGGCGATGTGAACGATGCTGTTGGCGGCGCTGAAGGTCTCGCAAACCAGCTCGGCACTACGGTTAACGGAATCAAGTCTCTCAACATGGAAGAAGGCCTCATCTCCGGTGCTGTGGTCAACGGCGTCCAGAAGACCAACACCGTCATGCAGGATACCCTCGACATGGCGACCGCCGCTCCCCTTGCCATCAGCCGCATCGTGATGAACGACGTGCGCAAGCGCATGGGCGACCTGCGCTCC
>JAFQTU010000009.1 GCA_017408905.1 Mailhella sp.
CTTTCTAACTGGTGCCCAGGGGGAGACTCGAACTCCCACGCCATTCAGCGCTACCACCTCAAGATAGTGTGTCTACCAATTCCACCACCTGGGCACAGGTGTTCTTCTATAGAAAAGCCCCGCCTTTGGCAAGCATTTTTTCAGGGTTTTCGCCAGAAAAAGAAAACTTTTTTCTTCTTTACGCCCCGCCGCTACACAGCGGCATGGAGGAGCAGATTGTCGCGGTGTATGACCTCGGGGTAATGGGCATCGCCAAGGGCTTCCGCCACCTCGGCGCGCTTCAGCCCCTTGATGCGGTTCAGCTCGTCGGAAGAGTAGTTGCTGAGGCCCACGCCTATCTGCCTGCCCCCGCAGGTCACGCGCACCATAGCGCCGGGTTCGAACGCCCCTTCCACGGCAAGGATGCCGCCGGGAAGCAGGGAACTGCCCTTCTCTTCCAGAGCGCGGGCCGCGCCCTCGTCCACAAGGATGACGCCCTGCGGGTCGGACTGGTAGGCCATCCAGTACTTGCGGCGGGAAACCGTGTGCTCACAGGGGCAGACCCACGTTCCCACGCTTTCACCGGCAAAGGCGCGGTCAAGGATGTCGGGGCGGCGCCCGGGCAGGATGAGCGTAGGAACGCCGAGCTGGGCCGCGCGGCGCGCCGCCATGAGCTTGGACTGCATACCGCCCGTTCCCACACTGGTCTTGGCTCCGCAAAGCGCGTCGATATCCAGGTGCTCGATATCCTCGATGGTATCGAGGAACGGTATCTTTTCACCGGGGGCGACGCTTTCCGGGTTGGCGGCAAGCACACCGTCGGCACTGGTGAGGTTGATGTAAAGGTCGGCCTCGATGAGGTTGAGCAGAAGGCTGGCAAGCTGGTCGTTGTCGCCGAACTTCAGTTCCTGCACGGCCACGGTGTCGTTTTCGTTGACGATGGGCACGACGCCCCAGTCCAGCAGGTTCATGAAGGTGTTGCGGGCGTTGAGGAAGCGCGTACGGCTGCGCAGGTCGTCGCGGGTGAGAAGGACCTGCGCACAGACCATGCCCTGAGCGGCAAAGGCGTGTTCGTACTCGCGCATGAGCCGCCCCTGACCGATGGCGGCCAGAGCCTGCTTGCCGGAAACGCCTTCCACGGTGCAGCCTCGCCCGGCAATGGCCGTGCGCCCGGCGGCCACTGCGCCGGAGCTCACAAGGCAGACGCGATGGCCTGCCGCGGCAAGGCGGGCGAGCTGTTCCACCAGATTGTAGAGTACGGAAAGATGCAGGCCCTGCTTCGTGGTGAGCACGGCACTGCCTACCTTGACCACAATGGTGCGGGCCGAAGCCAGCGTTCTTTCACGGCTTTCCATTATTCGCGCGTCCAGATGACTTCGATTTCGGGGAATTCCTCGTCCACCACCACTTCTTCCTGATAGTGCACGAAGGGGTCGTTGTAGTCGAGCTCGTCGCGGAGCTTCCACATACGCGCCACCAGTTCTTCGAGGCCTATCTCCTCGCGGGCGGAAACGAAGAGGATGTCGCGCCCGTCGGCCTTGGCACGGGACTTCATGGCTTCCAGCTCTTCCTCGGTGCGCAGGTCGATCTTGTTCACCACTTCTATCTGGCGGCGCATGGCCAGCTCGGGGTCGAACTGGGCCAGCTCGTCGTTGATGAGGTCGAAGCCTTCCCACGGGTTCTCGGCTTCCATGTCCACGTCTTCGATGCTCAGGATATGCACGAGGAAGCGGGTGCGCTCCACATGGCGCAGGAAGCGGTCGCCAAGGCCGAGGCCGGTATGCGCGCCTTCGATGAGGCCGGGGATATCGGCGATGACCATGCGCTGGTCGGGGTCGTACTCGTCGATGAGCACGCCGAGGTTGGGGGTAAGCGTGGTGAAGGGGTAGTCCGCTATCTTCGGGCGGGCCGCCGACACGCGGGAAAGGAAGGTGGACTTGCCGGCATTGGGCAGGCCGAGAAGGCCGGCATCGGCAAGGATCTTCAGCTCAAGGCGGAAACTGCGTTCCTCGCCGGGTTCACCCTTCTGGGCAAAGCGGGGCGCACGCATGGTGGACGACTTGAAATGTTCGTTGCCCTTGCCGCCGCGGCCGCCTGCCGCAAGGAGCACCAGTTTGTCGGGGTCGGAGATATCGGCGAAGAGCTGTTCGCCCTCGCCGGTGCGCTCGTAGAGCTGCGTGCCGGAGGGCAGTTCGATGATGAGGTCTTCGCCCTTGTGGCCGTCGCACTGGCTGCCCATGCCGCCCTGCCCGTTGGGGGCTTCGTACATACGCTTCAGGCGGAAGTCGTAAAGGCTGTAGAGGCGGTTGGAGGCGCGGGCGTACACGTTGCCGCCGTCGCCGCCGTTGCCGCCGTCGGGGCCGCCCTTGGCCACGAACTTTTCGCGGCGGAAAGACACGCAGCCGTTGCCGCCCTTGCCGGCCTTGACCTGTATGGTAGCTTCGTCAACAAATTTCATGGGATATCCTTATGGGCCGGAAGGCCTTCTGTTAGAGGCAGCCCCCGGACCAGCGCTTTGGCGAGCCTTGCGGGGAAAAGGGCGAAAAGACGCAAAAGGCGAGAAGAGCCTAAGCCCTCCTCGCCTTCAGATCTTATCGATGAAGCATTACGCAGCTTCGACGGGAACGATGCTCACACGCTTGAGCACACGACGCTTGCGGAAGAACTTTTCGTACTTCACAACGCCGTCGCACTTGGCGAAGAGGGTGTAGTCGCGGCCCATGCCGACGTTGGCGCCGGGGAAGACCACAGTACCGAGCTGACGAACGAGGATGTTGCCAGCGAGAACATGCTGACCAGCGAAGCGCTTTACGCCTCTGCGCTGACCTTCACTATCACGACCGTTGCGGGAGCTGCCGCCTGCTTTTTTATGTGCCATGATGAATCTCCTTCAAGATAGACGGTACGCCCTTAGGCGACGATACCGGTAACAGTAAGAACAGTGTACTGCTGACGATGACCCTGAGTGCGGCGCTCGGCCTTGCGGCGCTTGTGCTTGAACACCACGATCTTGTCGCCGAGGATGTGGTCCACCACAGTGGCGTTCACCTTGGCGCCTTCGACCACGGGGGTGCCGATCTTAGCGGCTTCGCCGCCGATCATGAGCACACGGTCGAGAGAGATTTCGCTGCCCTTTTCGGCGTCCATGAGGTCGACCACAACCTTGCAGCCTTCCTGGACGCGGTACTGCTTGCCGAGCACTTCAACAATAGCGTACATTTTGAATCCTCCGATAGAACGGGACAAAGAATTAAGCCTGCTTCTCACACAGGTACTCCGGAAAGCCCGGAAATGACCGCTCCGCACGGGGCGGAACGCCACACTCCCTGAATGATGCTTGCAGGCATAACAACCTGTTCCCGCTTATCGGTGCAGGTGCGCCGCCTCGAAAGGCAGGCGACTTGTTCCATACAGGTAAGTGTAAAGACGCCCTGTTCGGACATCCGAGGGGTGTTTATATGCCTTTTTCTTCCGGCTGGCAAGCTTTTTCTCAAGAATTTAAGGGGGCGGCCCGGCCCGTCTTCCGCCCGGGGCGCTTCGCGCCTTGACAGGGCCGCGCCTTTCCCCTTTTAATAGGATATATCCGATAACCTTTCAACGAGGAAGATCGTATGCATACCGCCGCCGATATCATGACCGCCGCCCCCGTCACCGTCACCCCCGGAACCACCCTGCACGACGCGGCCAAGCTTCTGCTGGACGGCCACTTCAACGGGCTCCCCGTTGTGGAAGGCGGCAGGCTCGTGGGTATGCTCACGCAGTCCGACATCGTTTCCATGGACAGGAAGGTGAAGGCCCCGGGCTTCTTCCTCCTGCTGGGCGGCTATATCCCCATGCAGATGCCGGGCCAGTTCTCCCGCGACATCCAGCGCATGGCCGCCACCACCGTGGGCGAGATCATGAGCCCCGATCCCTTCACCATCACCCCGCAGACCACGGCCGAGGAGATCGCCGACATCATGGTGGAAAAGCGCTACTATTCGCTTCCCGTGGTGGACAACGGCCGTCTGGTGGGCATCGTGGGCATGGAAGATATGCTCAAGAGGCTGGCCGCTGACTGATGCGTTCCGTTCTGCGCTTCGGGGCCGCCCTCGTCCTCGCCTCGCTCTGTATGCCCGCCGCGGGCTGGCTCACACTCGTCTGTGCCGACTTTGCCGGCCTTGACGACTGCCTCGGCCCGCGCCCGGGCTGGATCATGTTCGCCGCTGTTTCGGCGGCTGCCCTTGTCCTGCCCCCGGCCCTCCATGCGTGGCCCGACCTTTCGCGCCCGCCCCGCGAACTGGTGCGGGAAAGCCTGCGTGCCGTGCTCTTCTCCTTCGCGCTTTTCGCCCTGCTCCTCCTTGCCGGAGCAAGGCCTCTGTTCGACTGGATGCGCGTTCCCGCCCCCATGACGGGCATGGTGGCCGCCAATCTCAGCCTGACTTTCTCCTGCCCGCTGGCCTTCCTCTCCTACAGCATCAGCCGCGCCCTTCTGCCGCATCCCGCGCCGGACAGGAACGTCCCGCCGCCCATGACGCGTTTCGGCTGGCTGGCCTTCGCCTTCCTGATGCTGGCCGCCGCCCAGCCGTGGCTCACGGGCAGCGAATCTCTCCTTTTTTCCAGCAAGCTTTCGCTGGTCTGCGCGGCATGGCTCGTCCTTGCCCTGCGCATGGCCGTACGCGAGCACGGCGAAGCCGGTTTCGTGCCCGCATGGGGCGCGATGTGCCTGCTCTTCGTGTTCAGGATAGGTCAGGCCGTGCCCTTTGCCGCCCCGGCCGACCTTGCCCTCGCCGCCGTGCTCTGCCTCGTCGCGGTGTGGAGCTGTGCCTGCCTCCTCCGCCGGGAAAGCCGGGACTGGCTCCGCTAGGGCATACGGATGTTCGAATTCCTCCTGCCCCCAAAACTCCGCAGGAAGCGCCACCCTTCGCGCAAAGCCTCCGCCCCCGAGGCCCATACCCTGCCCGAGGCCGCTCTGGACTTCACGCTCCAGCGCGACCACTGCCGCACCCTGCGCCTTGCCGTAAGGCCCGACGCCAGCGTCCGGGTCAAGGCGCCCGTGTCCGTTCCGCTGGAAGACATCCTGCGTTTCGTGCGCTCCCGCCTCGGCTGGATACGCGAGAAGCAGGCCTTCTTCCTTGAACATCGCGGCTCTTCCGTCGAACTCCGGGACGGCGGGCACATCCTCTTTCTGGGGAGGACGTTCCTCCTGCGCCTTGTTCCGGCAAAGCGGGGCAGGCCGCCGCGCCTCAGGGCAGGCCGCCTTGAACTGCCCTGCCGAAGCGACGCCCCGGCCGACATCGAAGCCGCCTTCAAGGCATGGCGCATGGCGCTGGCGAAGCTCGTCCTCTCCCGCAGGCTGGCGCGTCTCGACGCCGAAGCCCGCAGGCTCTTTGGCGACAGGGCCGCCGCCTCAGGCCTCACGGTGCGCTCGCTCAAGCGCCGCTGGGGAAGCTGTTCCGTGCGCGGGCAGATAACGCTGGCCGCCCAGCTCATCGAACTGCCCCTGCCGCTCATCGACTACGTTATCAGCCACGAGCTCTGCCACCTGCGGCACATGGACCACAGCCCGGCCTTCCACGCCGCCCTGCGCTCCCTGCTCCCCGACGCCCGGGAACGGGAAACGCGCATCCGCATCTGGCCCCTCGAGCATCCGCGAAGCTGATGCGAAAGCCGCTTGTGACAGGGCTTGCCCCATATTCTCTTCTTAACAAGCGCCGCCTTTTGGCGTAGCATATCCGCCAACTGCTCAATCCACATCCATGCCCCATCGGAGGCTTCCATGGCTCTTCATCCCCAGGCAGGCAAACTGCCTACCCCCGACCAGCTTACCGACATCCCGGCTCTCATCTCCTCCTACTACACGTATGAACCTTCCGTGGACATCGCCGATCAGGCCGTGAGCTTCGGCACGTCCGGCCATCGCGGCTCCTCCCTGAAGACCAGCTTCAACGAGGCCCACATCCTTGCCGTCACGCAGGCCGTGTGCGACGTGCGCAAGGCCGAAGGCATCACCGGCCCGCTCTTCCTCGGCAAAGACCCCCACGCCCTTTCCGAACCCGCATGGCGCACCGCCCTTGAAGTGCTTGCCGCCAACGGCGTTGTCACCATGGTGCAGGCCGGCCACGGCTACACCCCCACCCCCGGCATTTCCCACGCCATCCTGAGCTGGAACCGCCAGTCTTCCGCCACGGCGGACGGCATCGTCATCACGCCTTCCCACAATCCCCCGCAGGACGGCGGCTTCAAGTACAACCCCCCCCACGGCGGCCCTGCCGATACCGACCTCACCGGCCGCATTCAGGACCGTGCCAACCAGCTCCTTGAAGACGGCAACAAGGACGTGAAGCGCATCACCCTGTACAAGGCCCTGCGTTCCGGCCTCGTGCAGGAGCACGACTACATTTCCCATTATGTCAGCGACCTGTGCAACGTCATCGACTTCGAGGCCATCCGCGGCGCGAACCTCAAGCTCGGCGTGAACCCGCTGGGCGGCGCAAGCCTCGCCTACTGGGAGCCCATTGCCGAAAAGTACGGCCTGAGCATCGAGAACACCAACAACCAGTACGACCCGACCTTCCGCTTCATGCCCCTCGACCATGACGGCAAGATCCGCATGGACTGCTCTTCTCCCTACGCTATGGCCGAACTGCTGAAACTGCGCGACAGCTTCGACATCGCCTTCGCCTGCGACCCCGACTCCGACCGCCACGGTATCGTCACCCCCGAAGGCCTGATGAATCCCAACCATTACCTCTCCGTCATGGTGGACTTCCTCATCCGCGACAGCAGGGACGGCTTCCGCAAGGCATGGCGTCAGGACGCCGCCATCGGCAAGACCGTTGTCACCAGCTCCATGCTGAACCGCGTGGCCGCCTCCCACGGCCGCGAGGTCATGGAAGTTCCCGTGGGCTTCAAGTGGTTCGTGCCCGGCCTGCACACCGGTTCCTGCATCATGGGCTGTGAAGAAAGCGCGGGTGCTTCCTTCCTCCGCAAGGACTGCCTGCCCTGGAGCACCGATAAGGACGGCCTCATCCCCTGCCTGCTGGCCGCCGAAATGATGGCCAAGACCGGCAAGAACCCCGCCCAGCTCTACCACGAACTGGAAGAGAAGTTCGGCGCGCCCGTCTATCGCCGCATCGACTCCCCCATGACCCCCGAAATGAAGGCCGCCTTCAAGACCATCTCCCCCGCCGACGTGAAGCTCACGGAAGTGGCCGGTTCCCCCGTGACCGCCGTGCTCACCAAGGCCCCCGGCAACAACGCCAGCTTCGGCGGCCTGAAGATCGTCACCGAAGACGGCTGGTTCGCCGTGCGTCCTTCCGGCACCGAGCCCATCT
The DNA here is from genome assembly GCA_017408905.1 of Mailhella sp. GTDB lineage: Bacteria > Desulfobacterota > Desulfovibrionia > Desulfovibrionales > Desulfovibrionaceae > Mailhella. Next base: position 7,296 of record JAFQTU010000009.1, read on the forward strand.
ACAAGCTCTATATGGAAGGCTTCAAGGGTGAGGATCACTTCCAGAAGATGCAGGCCGAAGCGCAGGAATTCCTCGCCGGTCTGGCCAAGTAAGGCTTCCCCCCTCCTCTGACCGCAAGGGCGGCGCAGTTCCGGCTGTGCCGCCCTTTTCTCTGGCTTTCTGCAAGAATCACTTGAAAAGTCAGCCTATTCCGTGTCTAATGCCGGATGTCGACAATCTCGTCGCCCCACACACGATCCCCATCAGGACTTCCCTATGATTCGCTGGAACAACGACTATAATCACGGTGCCCATCCGGCCATTCTCGCCGCCCTTCAGGAAACCAACAGCCAGAGCTACGGGGGCTACGGCCTCGACGAATGGTGCGAGAAGGCGCGGCAGATGATACTCTCCCACCTTGGCGGGGCCGACGCCGAAGTGCATTTCCTGCTCGGCGGCACGCAGGCCAACTTCACGGTCATCAATGCGGCCCTGCGCCCCTATCAGGGCGTGGTCTGCGCCGATTCGGGCCATATCCACGCCCACGAGACCGGCGCCATCGAGCACGGCGGCCACAAGATCCATGTGCTCAAGGGCGAACTCGGCAAGCTCACGGCCGAAGCCGTGGCCGCCGAAGCGCAGGCCTTTGCGGACAGCGGCGTGAAGGAGCACATCACCCAGCCCAAGCTGGTCTATATCTCCTTCCCCACGGAATTCGGCACCATCTACTCCAAGCAGGAACTGGAAGAACTCGCCGCCGTGTGCCGCAAGTACCGCCTCTACCTTTTCGTGGACGGTGCGCGCATGGGCTACGGGCTCGGGGCCGAAGGCTGTGACGTCACCCTTGCCGACCTTGCCCGCCTTGCCGACGCCTTCTATATCGGCGGCACCAAGTGCGGCGCGCTCATGGGCGAAGCCGTGGTCCTGCTGAACGACGACCTCAAGGACAATTTCCGCAGCTACATCAAGCAGAACGGCGGCATGCTGGCCAAGGGCTGGCTGCTGGGCCTGCAATTCGCAACGCTCTTCGAAGGCAACCTCTACTTCTCTATGACGAGGAAGGCCGTGGCCGACGCCATGCGCATACGTGATGCATTCCGCACCAAGGGCATTCCCTTCCACATGGAAAGCCCCACCAACCAGCAGTTCGTGGTGCTTACGGAAGAGCAGATGGAACGCCTTGGCCGCCGCCACATCTTCGAATACATTGCCGCCGCCGGTCAGGGCCGCCACTGCGTACGCTTCTGCACGGCATGGAGCACGCTCCCCGAAGACGTGGACGCGCTCATCAGCGATATCGCAGCCCTCTAAAAACCTTTGCCCCCAACGGCTTCCAGCCCTCCTGTGAGATAATTATTATTTTCACAAGAGGGCTTTTTTCTTGTCTAGCGTTTTTTTCCTGTGATAGCGTTCCATACCTGCCCTGAAGAAACAGGGCCGTTCCAGACTTCCCCGGAGGATACAGGATGCCCGTCAGCAGAGAGACCATGCTTGCCAAGCTCCACGACGCCTACACCGTCTATTTCGACAGTGTCGAGGTGCCTGCCGTGCCGCATCTGGCCGCCTGCTACGACTTCCATTCCACCAACGAATGCTTTGTCATCTCGAAGAAGGTGAAGCTCTGGAGCGCCGAGACCAATGAATACGTGCATGTATTCTCTCTCCCGCACCTCGACAGGCCCGCGTTCGAAGCCAGCCGCGACCATGCCATGGAGCACGGCATGGCCAAGGTACACCCGCACCTCGATCACAAGTCCTCGTTCATCACGGCGCTCTTCCTGTGCGACACGCTCACGCAGGATGCCGCAAAAGCTCTGGAAAAGACGCGCATCCACAAGGATTTCCTCTTTTCCCTCAAGGGCTGGATGGACTTCCGCACCGCCGTGGTCGAACTTTCCACCGGGAAGGTTTTCGTCAACGGGGCCGCGAGGGACCTGAAGGAATTCATGCTCGGCAATCTTGCCAAGTGCAGCTCGATTCAGGAGGAAACAAATTGAGCGCTCTCCTCATCCTTTTCGGCGGCTTTGCCTGCCTGTTCCTGGGCTACGTGACCTACGGTTCCTGGCTCTCCAAGCAGTGGGGCGTGGATAATTCCAAGCCCACTCCCGCCCATACCATGCAGGACGGCGTGGACTACGTTCCCGCCAAGGCCCCTGTGCTTCTGGGCCATCACTTCTCGTCCATCGCCGGTGCAGGCCCCATCAACGGCCCCATCCAGGCCGCCTTCTTCGGCTGGCTGCCCTGCCTGCTGTGGATCATCATAGGCGGCATTTTCTTCGGCGCTGTGCATGACTACGGCGCGCTGTTCGCCTCCATCCGCCACAAGGGCGCTTCCATCGGCCAGATCATTTCCGAGAACATCGGCGTGCGCGCCAAGCGCCTGTTCATCGTGTTCTCCTACCTGACCCTCCTTCTGGTCATCGCCGCCTTCGCTTCCATCGTGGCCGGCACCTTCAACGGCTTCAACGCCGCCGGCCAGATCATCGAGGCCAACGGCTCCACCGCCACCATCTCCATCCTGTTCATCGCCGCCGCCGTGGTCTTCGGCTTCTGCGTGTACCGCAAGAACCTGCCCCTGTCCGTGTGCACCGTGGTGGGCATCCTCGTCCTCGTCGGCTGCATCGCCGCCGGCCTCGCCTTCCCCATCTACATTCCCGGCAAGACCTGGATGTGGATCCTCGGCGTCTATATCCTCGTGGCTTCCGTCACCCCCGTCTGGATTCTGCTCCAGCCCCGCGACTACCTGAGCTCCTTCCTGCTCTACGCCATGATGATCGCCGCCGTGGTGGGCATCATCGGCGCGGCCCCCACCGTGACCATGCCCGCCTTCATCGGCTTCGAAGTGAACGGCCAGTACCTCTTCCCCGTGCTCTTCGTGACCATCGCCTGCGGCGCTATCTCCGGCTTCCACTCTCTGGTCTCCTCCGGCACCACCGCCAAGCAGCTCAGCTGTGAAAAGGACGCCAAGCTCATCGGCTACGGCTCCATGCTCGTGGAATGCGCCCTGGCCATCGTGTCCCTCATCACCATCTGCTACATCTTCGGCCAGAAGGGCCCCGACGCCTTCAAGATCCCGCCCACGGCCGTGTTCGCCTCCGGCATCGCCCAGATGCTCGGCTCCGTGGGCTTCGACAGCCCCGAAGCCCAGAAGACCGCCTACGGCCTGCTCATCCTCTCCGTGTCCGCCTTCTGCCTCACCTCTCTGGACACCGCCACCCGTCTGGCCCGCTACATGTTCCAGGAATTCTGGCTGAACCCCGGCGAAACGCCCGAGACCGTCACCGGCTTCCGCAAGACCCTGTGCAACAAGTACGTGGCCACCGTCATCACCGTGTTCCTCGGCCTTGCCTTCGGCATGGGCGGCTGGGCCAAGGTGTGGCCTCTGTTCGGCGCTTCCAACCAGCTCCTTGCCGGTCTGGCCCTGCTGGCCGTGGCCGCATGGCTCAAGAACGCCGCTCGCAACCACAAGATGCTGATCTTCCCCATGGTCTTCATGCTGCTGGTCACGCTTACTTCCCTGTTCCTGTCCTTCAAGGCCAAGGTGGGCGTCATCATGGCCGGTCAGGGCGACATGACCACCGCCTGGATGCAGGCCGGCCTCGCCGCCGTGCTGTTCATCCTCGCTCTCTTCCTCGTGCGCGAAGCGCTTCCCGTGCTCCGCAGCAAGAAGGCCTGATAGAGCATTAGGCTGATAAGAAAACGCGGCTCCTCCTTCGGGTGGGGCCGCTTTTCTTTTGCCTTCTTTACCGGGATGTCATGGCGTGATATCATTCACCATTCTGGTCAGGAGGCCGATATGCACGCTTCGCGCATCCATTCCCTCGACAATCTCCGATGGGCCGTCGTCTGGCTCATGGTCGTCTTCCATGCCGCCATGTGCTACATGGCCTACGCCCCGGAATGGTGGTACGTGGTGGACAAGGCCCAGCCCCTTTTTTCCGCCACGGCCTTTGTCTGCTGGACCGACATTTTCATCATGCCCGTGATGTTCTTCCTTTCCGGCTATTTCGGCCTCATGTCGTTTTCGAAGCACGGATGCCGGAATTTCTGGAAGGGCAAGCTGCGCCACATCGTCGCCCCCTGGCTGTTCGGCTCCATCGCCATCGCCCCTTTCATAGCCTATCTCATGCTGGCCACCCGCAACGCTCCGACCAGCTTCTGGGAATTCTACACGACGCTGTTCTGGGGGCCGTATTATCAGCAGGCCCATTACTGGTATCTTGGAGCGCTCACGGCGCTGTACATCCTGCTCACGGGGATGTGCCTCCTATTCCCCCGCTTTACTCAGAGAGCTGACGCCAGCGCCCCGCCCTTCCTTCTCCCTGCCGTGCTCTTCCTTTTCTCCGCCGTCAGCATCGGCGTTATCAGCGCCGCCATGCATCCCGACACATGGACCTTCTACGGCTATGTGCTGGTGCTCCAGCCGGTGCGCGTCCCCACGTACATCGCGGTGTTCTTCCTCGGCGCATGGGCATGGAAGAAGCGCTGGTTCACCCCCGGCGGCTACGCGCCTTCCTGCCTGCCGTGGTGTACGGCCTTCCTTGTCACGGGCCTGCCCTATATCTGGCAGAAACTCTTTCTGGCGCAGTACGCCAGCACTCCGGCCCTGCTCGTCTGGGCAAACGCCCTCTACCAGTCCGCCTTTACCGTCTCGGCGCTGTTCGGCCTCCTTGCGCTCTTCCATCGCCGTTTCAACCGAGCCTCCCGCCTGAGCTCCGCCCTTTCCGCCACCTCCTACGGCGTTTACTACCTGCACCAGCCCATACTTTTCCCCTTGGCATGGCTGTTCACCTCCATCCCCCTTGCCTCCCCGCTGAAATTCCTTGCCGTCAGCACGCTTGCCCTGCTCCTCTGCTTTGCCCTGAGCCGCTTCGTTCTGAACGCCATCCCTCCGCTCCGCCGCTGTTTCCGCTCCTGACGCCCCCGGGGACGCCTTTTCAAGGCCCGGCTTCCCTGCTATGTTCCCCGCATGGAAATGCCCGTCGAATCTTCGTTCCCCGCCCTGCTGGAAGCCCTGACTTCCCACGAACGCGCCCTGCTCACAGCCCCGCCCGGCTCGGGCAAGACCACGCGCGTCCCTCTCTTCCTCATGGAGCACATGGAAGGGACTATCCTCATGCTGGAGCCGCGCCGCCTTGCCGCCCGTTCCGCCGCCCGCTACATGGCCGCCCAGCTCGGCGAAAGCGCAGGCCAGCGCGTAGGCTACCGCGTGCGCCTTGAAAGCCGCGTGAGCCGCGAGACCCGCGTGGAGATCATAACCGAGGGTATCCTCACCCGCCGCCTCATCAGCGACCCGGAGCTTTCCGGCGTTTCCTGCGTCATCTTCGACGAGTTCCACGAGCGCTCCCTTCAGGCCGACACCGGCCTCGCCCTCTGCCTCGAAGCCCAGCAGGCCCTGCGCCCCGACCTGAAGATACTGGTCATGTCGGCCACGCTGGATTCCGACCATATTTCCGAACTTCTTGCGCCATGCCCTGTCATCCGGGCCGAAGGCCGCTCCTATCCCGTAGCGCTCCGCCATGCCCCGTGCCCGGCTTCCGGCGGCATAGGCACGTTCGAAGGGCGGCAGGCCCTGCTTGCCCACTGCGCCGCCACTGTGCGCCGCGCCCTTGCCGAAGAAAGCGGCTCTGCGCTGGTCTTCCTGCCCGGTCAGGCCGAGATACGCCGCGTGGCCGAACTGCTGGAAGGCCATCTTCCCGCCGGAACGAGCCTGCACCCGCTGTACGGCGACCTGAGCGCCGCCGAACAGGATGCCGCCATAGCGCCAGCCGCGCCCGGACTGCGCAAGGTGGTGCTTGCCACCTCCATAGCCGAGACCAGCCTTACCATCGAAGGCGTGCGCATCGTGGTGGATTCCGGCCTGTCCCGCACGGCGCGCTTCTCGCCCGCCACGGGCATGAGCGCCCTTGTCACCGAGCGTGTCACGCAGGATGCCGCCGACCAGCGCGCAGGCCGCGCAGGCCGCATCGAAGAGGGGACGTGCTGGCGGCTCTGGCATGAAGGAGACGCCCTGCTCCCCTGCCGCCGCCCCGAGATCCTCGAAGCCGACCTCGCCCCCTTCCTGCTGGACGTGCTGGCATGGGGCTCTCTGCCGCAGGACCTGCCCTTCCTCACCCCCGCCCCCGAGGCCAGTACGGCACAAGCCCTGCATACGCTCCGCCTGCTGGGAGCCGTGCACGAAAAGAACGGCCGCCCCCAGCTCACCCCGCATGGGGAAAAGCTGGCCCGCCTGCCCCTGCACCCGCGCCTTGCCCACATGGTCCTTTCTGCCGGAGAACATAGCCCGCTGGCCGCCGCCCTTGCCGCCCTCACCGAGGAGCGCAGTTCCGGCCCGGGCTGCGACCTGCGCCCCCGCCTTGGCGAACTGCGCCGCAATGCCCGCCTGCGCCGTGCCGCCGAGCAGGTCTATTCCCTTGCTGTCCCGCAAGGCCGCTTCCCCTTGGAAGAAGCCCTGCGCGACGAAGATTTCTGCGGCCCTCTTCTCAGCCTCGCATGGCCGGAACGCATAGCCCAGCGCCGCGAACGCGGTTCCTTCCGCCTTGCTTCCGGGCGCGGCGCTCTGCTTCCGCAGGAAGACGCTCTGGCCGACGCCCCCTTCCTTGCCGTGGCTTCCATGGACGGCGGATCCTCCGGCACGGGGCGCATCCATCTTGCCGCCCCGCTGGACAGGGAAGCGCTCGAAGCCCTGCACGCCGGGCGTCTGCGCCGTGAAGACGGTGTGCTGTGGGACGAACGCACGGAAAGCGTTCTTGCCCGCCGCCGTCTCCTGCTGGATTCGCTCATCCTTGAGGACGCGCCCCTGCGCGGCAATGAACTTTCCCCCGACGCCGTCACGCAGGCCGTGCTGGAAGGCATAGCCCGCCTCGGGATGGCCTGCCTGCCGTGGTCGGAAGAGCTGCGCCAGTGGCAGGCCCGTGTCCTGCTCATGCGCCGCATGGAAGGGGAAGATTCGGAATGGCCCGACGTGAGCGACAGCACCCTGCTGGCCGCCCTGCGCGAAGAGGGAACGGAATGCTGGCTGGCCCCGTGGCTGAACGGCATCAGCCGCCGTACGCAGTTCGCGCATATCGAGCTTGCCAAGGCGCTCCACACGCTTCTGCCCTATGCCTCGGCCCGCAGGCTCGACCGCGAAGCGCCCACGCACCTTTCCGTCCCCTCGGGGTCGGACGTGCGTATCGACTACCTTTCCGAAGGCGGGCCGGTGCTGGCGGTGAAGCTTCAGGAAATGTTCGGCCAGCAGGAAAGCCCTACGGTCTGCAATGGCAGATGCGCCGTCACCGTGCACCTGCTTTCCCCGGCGGGGCGCCCCCTTCAGGTCACGCGCGACCTTGCGGGCTTCTGGCGTACGGGCTATGCCGCCGTACGGGCCGAGATGCGCGGCCGATACCCCAAGCACCCGTGGCCCGAAGACCCTCTCACGGCCATCGCCACCAAGAAGACCAACAAGGCCCTTGCCCGGGGCTGACCGTCTGCCCAAGGAGCGGCCGGGGATATCGCTTATGCTTCGTCCGGGAACAGAAGGTCGGAAAACAGGAGCTGCCTGCGCGGCCTGCGCTCTGGCGGGCAGACGTTCCGGGCGGGCGTGGGAGCTGTTTCGCCCTGCGTCCCCCTCGGGGCAAGCGGGAAGATGAACAGCCTCTTGCCTGCCGCGCGGGCCTTGGCAATGGAATCCCGCGTTCCCGAGGATGCGCCGTCCCAGAAGGCGGCAAGCACGTCGGCCCGGGCCACTATCTCCGAATTGCGGATAGGGCCGGCCTTCCTGCCATGCGTTTCCCAGTCGGCGCGGAGCGTGACGAGGGGCAGGCCGTGACTGCGGGCGAAGCGTGCGGCAAGGGCATCGGCTCCGCGCGCCCCGCCGGTGATGACGGCCTCGATGTCGGGCACGGAAAAAGAACGGAGCAGGCATTGCTCCATCCATGCGTAGTCGCTGAACGAACGCGAACCGATAACAGCCAGCTTCACCACTCCTCCTTCTGCTCTGCCTCCAGCATACGCAATGGCCGCCGGGGCCGCAAGCGGCTCTTGATTTCGCGGCCTTTCGCGGCAATAATGTTCTGTCTCTCCCGGAACGCGCAACCCCGAGCCTGCCATGCCTGACACTCTCCATCTCGACCCGGAACTGGCCGCTAAAGCGGAAAAGCTCTTCCTTGAACTGGGGCTGGACCTCCCTACCGCTGTCCATCTCTTCCTCCGCCAGTCCCTGCGGGAAAACGGCCTGCCCTTCACCCTGCGCCTTACCGCCCCTGCCGCCCCTGTTCCCGAAGCGAACGGGAAGGAAGAGGTCTGCGCCGAAGAAAGGCCTGCGCCCATGCCTGAGGAAGCCCTGAAAGCCGACTTCGCCGAAGAGCCCGAAGCTCCCAAGGCCCCCCAGATACCTGAAGACTCCGAAGACGAGCTTGAAGGCCAGAGCTTCGCGCCCGTCGGCGAGCCTGCCCGCGCCCCTTCCGCCGAAGCCGGGCCGCAGGAACAGCTTTCCGGCCTCCGGCAGGCCTTCTACGACATGGGCCTGCTGGGTACGCCCCTGCGCCGCGTGCGCACGCTCAACCAGATCTACGCCATCGGCGAATCCAACGCCCACGTCCAGGGCTGGCGCGAGACCTACGTTTCCGGCGACGAGCCCGTGGCGCTGGATTTCGGGGCCGTGCGCGTGGAACTGGGCTACCGCAACGGCGGAAGCCTGCGCATGATGGACGGCCGCCTTCCCGACGAGGTGCTCGAGGCCGACGCCGTGTTCCCCCGCGACCTGAGCGCCGTGTTCTCCTCGATCATCGGCCAGCGCCTCACCGACGTCAGCACGGTGCGCATACGCCACGAGCACGGGGAACGGGAACAGCTCCGCCTGCGCTTCGCCAACGAGTGCACGCTGGTCTTCTCGCCCGAGAACGAATGGGCGGCGCTCTGGCTCTGCGACCCTCACGGTACGGTCATGTTCGCGCCCGAAGCCGTGTGGCGGCGCTCCCTTGGCGAAAGGGCATGGCTTGCCCTGCGCTGATACTCTTCCCGCTCCGCCTTATCCATTGACCGCAGGCCTTTAAGGGACTATTGTTCGTACAATACCGCTCAAGGACGCAACATGGAAAAAGACTTTGCCGCAATAGAGCACAAGTTCTCGGAATATCTGAAAGCCAAAGGGCTTCGCATCACCCCCCAGCGCATGAAGATCCTCAACGCCTTCCTGCGCACGCAGGATCATGTTTCCATGGAGGAACTTTTCCTGCTCGTCCGCAAGTCCGACAGTACCGTCGGGCAGGTCACGGTGTATCGAACGCTGAAACTGCTCTGCGAAGCGGGCATAGCCTCGGCCGTGAACTTCGAGGAAGGCCTTGTGCGCTACGAACCGCGCGACCTGCACCATCACGACCATCTTGTCTGCGAAAAATGCGGCCGCAAGATAGAATTCATCAACGAAGCCATAGAACAGCTTCAGGAAGCCGTGTGCCGCGAGCATGATTTCCAGCCTACGGCCCACCATATGGTGCTGTACGGCATCTGCTCCAACTGCCGCGGCAAGGAGTGAGGATATGCTGAAACTGCCCGTTCCTACCCGTTCACGCGAAGAGATGGTCGATGTCACCGCCGCCCTGCGCGCCGCCGTGAAGGAAAACGGCTGGACCGACGGCGTCCTCACGGTCTTCAGCCCCCACACCACCTGCGGCCTGACCATCAACGAAGGCTTCGACCCCGACGTGCCCCGCGATATGCTCGCCTTCCTGAAAGCGCGCATCCCGCAGGACTGGGGCTTCCGCCACGGCGAAGGCAATTCCGACGCTCACCTCAAGGCCAGCCTCATGGGTTCTTCCGTCCAGCTCATCGTGGAGGGCGGGGAAATCGTGCTCGGCACATGGCAGGCCGTGTGGTTCTTCGAGGCCGACGGACCCCGTACCCGCCAGATCTGGCTGAAGTGGCTGGGAGACTGACCTCTCCTTTAAAGATAACGACCGGGCTTCGCGGCCCGGTCTTTTTTTTGATGGCACAGCGCGCGCCGCTATGGACAGCCCCCTCGGCCTCGCCTATACTGGACTGTACCTGTAACCAAAAGGAGGCCCCATGAAACTCGCCATCATTCGCTGTATGCAGACGGAAGACTACTGCCCCGGCACGTCGGACTTCAAGGCCATCCGGGAAAAGACCGGCGCCTTCGAAGGCGTGACGGAAAATATCGAGCTGGTAGGCTTCACAAACTGCGGCGGCTGCCCCGGCAAGAAGGTCATCCTGCGCGTGCGCGAACTCCTGAAGCGCGGGGCGGACACCATAGCCTTTGCCTCCTGCATACAGCAGGGCCGGCCCATCGGCTATCCCTGCCCCTTTGCCGCCAAAATGAAGGCCCTGGTGGAAAAAGAAGTCGGCGAAAACGTGAAGATCCTGGATCACACGCACTAAGGCGGCCAGCGCCGTTCCCGACAGAGGCAAAACATCCTTATTTTTCAGGCCGTTGGTAAAAAAATCAAAAAGTCTGAAAAAAATGCTTGCCAAAGGCGGGGCTTTTCTATAGAAGAACACCTGTGCCCAGGTGGTGGAATTGGTAGACACACTATCTTGAGGTGGTAGCGCTGAATGGCGTGGGAGTTCGAGTCTCCCCCTGGGCACCAGTTAGAAAG
>JAFQTU010000057.1 GCA_017408905.1 Mailhella sp.
GGAGCGCAGGTCGCCCATGCGCTTGCGCACGTCGTTCATCACGATGCGGCTGATGGCAAGGGGAGCGGCGGTCGCCATGTCGAGGGTATCCTGCATGACGGTGTTGGTCTTCTGGACGCCGTTGACCACAGCACCGGAGATAAGGCCTTCTTCCATGTTAATCGTAGCGTTGAAATCACCATCAGCAATCATAATTACCTTCGTGATATCACCACCAGCGGCGTCGTTAGCAGCACCATCAGCCGTCAAAGCAACGCTGACATCTTTACCAACAGACAACGAACCGATAGAAGTCGTGCCGTTGCCTTCTGCACGGAGTTCAACCGTACCCTTAGATGCAACCACAGCTCCAGCCTTAACATTGGTCAAAGACATTACAGCACTCGTTGCTTTGGTGGCCACAATCGTTTCTGTATCACCGCGATGCATATTGTCAGTCGTAATCGTGCCAGCAATAGTCGAGTTTTTAACAGTAACAGACACGGATTTAGTGGTAGAGCCACTTGCGCCGTAACCAACACCTAAACCGCCACCGATGACATTACCAGAAACAGTGGCATTCGCAATGGAAACAGAAGCGTTCTCTACCGTAGACTGCAAGTCAACGTCGAAATCTTTTTGGTTTTCGTTTTTATTAATGGAATAACCACCACCAACAACGTCACCAAACGTACCGCCATTAATCGTTACAGAGGTAGACTTTGCTGTAGCCCTACGTTCGGCATTAATATTGAGACCAATATCGATATGGTTGCCACCAACAACCAAGTCAACCTTGCCGCCGTCAACAACAACCTCGGAAGAACCCAATGTTGCGGGTCCACCGAAGAAGTTGATGCGATTGCCGCCAACGGCCTCTTTGATATAGCCGTTCTTAATTACTACCTTAGTTTTATGGGTATCCAATATGCCAGTGCTATTGGAACCACTAGTATAGCTGCCGCCGGCAACCAATTCTAAAGCAGTCTTTGCTCCGTCAATGGTTACTAATGCATCCTTTACGACAAGCTTGGCACCCGGAGTGTTAAAGATAAAACCACCGCCCACAACCTGAGTGCCAGGAGAACGCTTTTCACCGTCAATAGTAACGCTACCATAAACATTGGTGATGCTGACATCGGTTTTTTCAAAGGTCATCGTTACGCCATCAGCACTAGCTTTGCCCGCACCAAAAACACGGCCCTTGTAAACTGCGGCAGCCGTACCACTACCTGAGAACTGAGAGTCGCTTACTACAACTGTTGAGGATTCAGAAGAGAATGTTCCAGCGGAAGTCTTACAGCCGCCACCAAAAACATCTAAAAAACCACTGGAATTCGTGATTTTGACTACGGACTGTCCATCCTCAATATCCTGGCTGCCAACAGAGCGAGAACCGCCGTAGATAGCCCAGTTTAAAGAGCCCTCGTTTCCTTCAAAGATGCTGTCGGTGATTGTTGCCACTGCAGACTCTACACCAACTTCATTTTTACCAGCATACAAAGCTGCCGTGGAGCCAGTCATAGTTTGATTAGCGATGACCAGTTCGCCGTCACCAATAAAACGGCCACCAGTGTATTCAGCGCCGTTAACCGTCATACCCGCTTCCGCCACGCCAGTGCCGCCAAGCACGAGCATGGAGGCCACGGCCAGAGAGCCGAAGGTGTTGATGAGATTACATTTTTTCAAAACTGCACGATAACGATTGACAAGATTGCCAATAGCGCCCTTGGTAAGCATACGCTTATCTCCTTAAAAATGTGGTGAACTCGCCGGGAACGTCTCCAACCGTTTCCAGCGGTATTATTTTCAAACGATATCCGCATAGCCTGCCCGAGGCAAGAAAAATCCTTTCTTTCCACAAGTCTAGCGGTGAACTAGGTATTGCGCAAAGGCGCTTTCCCCGCGTTCCGCTCTTGACATTTCCGTGCGGATTCGCCTACATAACAGCCATGAGTATCATGTACGCCAAAACTGCATCATTCTGCTGGTGGTGGCCCTTCTAGGAGGGCCGGGTTTTGGAGTATTGACGAAAAAGCACCTACAAACCGCGGTCGGAGAAACGACTGCGGTTTTTTTGTACGATTTTACCTGAGGTCGTTCTCCGCAAAAGGAGTTTATCCATGGCTATGTCCGAATCCAGCAAGACTTGCGAACAGGCGCTCGAGACCGGTTATTTCGGCCCCTACGGCGGCCAGTTCGTGGACGATAACCTTAAAAACGTGCTCGACGACCTGACTGCGGCCTTCCTTAAATACAAGGACGACCCCGACTTCAACGCCGAACTCGCCGAACTGTTCAACCACTACTGCGGCCGCCCCACCCCCATTTTCCACTGCCGCAACCTCAGCGAAAAGCTCGGCGGCGCCCAGATCTACCTGAAGCGCGAAGACCTCAACCACCTTGGCGCGCATAAGCTGAACAATACCCTTGGGCAGGCCCTGCTTGCCAAGCGCATGGGCAAGACCCGCCTTGTGGCCGAAACCGGCGCAGGCTCTCACGGCACTGCCGCCGCCGCTACCGCCGCGCTTTTCGGCATGGAATGCGTGGTGTTCATGGGCGAAGAAGACATCAAGCGCCAGCACCCCAACGTGGTGCGCATGAAAATGATGGGCGCCGAAGTCCGCGCCGCCATGAGCGGACAGCGCACCCTGAAAGAAGCCGTGGACGAAGCTCTGGCCTACTTCGTGGAAAACCCCGACGTGTTCTACGTGCTCGGCTCTGCCGTGGGCCCGCACCCCTATCCCAGCATGGTGCGCCACTTCCAGGCCGTTATCGGCAAGGAATCGCGCCGCCAGTGCATCGAACAGATGGGCCGCGTGCCGGACTACGCCATTGCCTGCATCGGCGGCGGCTCCAACGCCATCGGCCTGTTCGCTGGCTTCCTTGACGACGAGGAAGTCACCCTTATCGGCGCAGAACCCGGCGGCCGCTCGCTCGAACCCGGCCAGCACGCCGCCAGCATGACCCTTGGCGTGCCTACCGTGTGCCACGGCTTCAAGGGCTACTTCCTGCCCGATGAAAACGGCGACATCGCCCCCGTGTACTCCATTTCCGCCGGTGTGGACTATCCCGGCGTCGGCCCCGAACACTGCCAGCTCAAGGACAGCGGCCGCGCCCAGTACGTGCCCGTGTTCGACGACGAGGCTGTGGAAGCCTTCATGACGCTTTCCCGCACCGAAGGCATCATCCCCGCGCTGGAATCCTCGCACGCGCTGGCCCACGCCATCAAGATCGCGCCCACCCTGCCTAAGGACAAGACCATCCTCGTCTGCCTTTCCGGCCGCGGCGATAAGGACCTTGAACTCATCATGGACCTGAAGAACCTGTAACACACCCAACACAGCGAAAGAACGGGCGTTTTTCTGCGGAAGAGCGCCCGTTTTCCTTTGCCGCGCGGCCCGGGAAGCGCCCGAAGCCGCCCATTTTCCTTTCCCTGCTTTTGTGCTAGGCTTACCCTCCGTCGAACCAAATAAAAAGTTTTGGAGATGAGGGGATGGGGTTCGGGGAAGGGGAGAAGTCCCTTTTTCAAAAGGGGCTTCTCCCCTTCCCCGAGTCACTCTTCCTCCTTCCCCCACCTCCTCCGAGGCACTATGCGTATCGCTGTATGGAACACGGCGTTTCTTGGGGACTCTGTCCTTACTCTGCCGCTCATTCGTGTGCTGAAGGCCGCGTATCCCGGGGCCGAGATAGATTTCTACGTGCGCGGCGGGCTGGCTTCGCTGTACGAGGCCCAGCCCGAACTTGCCCGCGTGTTCAACTGCGACAAGCGGGGCAAGGAAAAAGGCCTTTCCGCCATGCTCCGGCAGGGCCGCGAGATACGCCAGCGCGGCTACGATATCTGGGTGGACGCCCACCTCAGCCTGCGCAGTTCGTACATGGCATGGGCCAGCGGCGCAAAGGTGCGCGTGGGCTACAGCGAAGCCGTGCTCTCGGCCCTTGTGTTCACGAAGCGCACCAGCCGCCGCTTCAAGGAACTGCCCGAAATAGAACGCCTTCTCGAGCTTGCCAAAGCCCTTGGCGTGCCGCAGGAACTGCTGGACGACAACGCGCTCTGCTGGCCGGAACTCCGCCTGCCGCAAAGCGCCCACGAGGACGCTGCCGCGCTCCTCTCCTGCCTGCCCGAAGCGCCGACCATCGGCCTGCACCCGGGTTCGGTGTGGCCCACCAAGCGCTGGACGCCGGAAGGCTTCGCTTCCATCCTGCGCCGCGCTCTGGATTCCGGCGTGAACGCCGTTCTGCTGGCGGGCCCGGGCGAGACCGAGACCGCCGCCGAAGTGCGCCGCCTTGCGGGCCTTGGCTGTGAAGACGGCAACTGCGCCGAACCCGAGAACTTCCTCGACCTTTCCGGCCGTACCTCGCTCGTAACGCTGGGCGCGGTGCTGGCAAGGCTGGACGGCTACGTGACCAACGATTCCGGCCCCATGCACATGGCGTGGGCCCAGCGTACGCCCGTGACCGCCATGTTCGGCCCCACGGTGCTCTCGCTTGGCTTCGCCCCGCGCGGCGAGAACAGCACCGTGATGCAGACGGACGAGCCCTGCCGCCCCTGCGGCCTGCACGGGCACAAGGCCTGCCCCAAGGGGCATTTCCGCTGTATGAAGAACATCGACCCCGAGGACGTGTGGCGCGACATCGAACGCAAACTCCCCGCAAGGAAAAGTTAGATATGTCCAAGAAGAAGCCGGAAAGACCGCTCCCGCAGAGCCTCGGCCTGCCCTTCGCCGGGGCGGACAGCCACGCCCACCTCGACCACGAAGGCCTCCTGCCCGACCTTGCCGGGATGCTCCAGCGCGCCGCCGAGTCCGGGGTGTCGCTCATCGTACACATGTTCCTCCAGCATTCGCGCTACGCTGCCAACCGGCAGCGCATCCTCGATGCCGCCGCCTCGCTGGAAAAGGGGCCGGATATCTGCTTCGTGCGCGGCCTGCACCCCGAAGACGTGCTGGAAGCCGATGAGGAAGAGTGGGAAAACCTTGTGTACGCCGTGAAGAACGACCCGCTCATCCGCGCCATCGGCGAGATAGGGCTGGACTGGCACTACGAGGAAGGCTATTCGCCCTCGGAACTCCAGCGCCCATGGTTCCGCCGCCAGCTCAAGCTGGCCAAGGAGCTGGAAAAGCCCATCGTCATCCATTCCCGCGACGCGTGGGACGAAGTGTTCGAAATGCTGGACGAGGAGGGCCTGCGCGACTGGCCCCTGCTGTGGCACTGCTTCGGCGGGGATATCGAACGCGCTTCGCAGATAGTGGAACGCGGCTGGCACGTGGCCGTGGGCGGGGCTTCTACCTTCAAGGCCAACGGCTTTGTGCGCGAGGCTGTGAAGGCCATCCCGCTGGATCGCCTGCACCTTGAGACCGACTGCCCTTACCTTGCCCCTGTGCCGTGGCGCGGCAAGACCTGCGAACCCGCGCTTACCGTGTTCACCGCACAATGCCTTGCGCAGGAACTGGGCATGGAGACCGCTGAACTCTGGCGCATCACCGGCGCGAACACCCGCCGATTCTTCGGCATGGAGAAAAATTAGACATGTCTAACCCTGGATTCCATTGCATCACGTTCGGCTGCCAGATGAACGTCAACGACTCCCAGTGGGTGGCCCGCGCCCTCGAACAGCGCGGCTTCGAGGAAAAGCCGCTGGAAGAGGCCGACGTGGTGTTCATCAATACCTGCTCCGTGCGCGAAAAGCCGGAACAGAAGGTGTACAGCGCGCTTGGCCGTGTGCATCAGGCCAATCCCCGCGCCGTGGTGGGCGTGGCCGGATGCGTGGCCCAGCAGATAGGCGCGGAGCTGATGCGCCGCCACCCGCAGGTGCGCCTTGTGGCCGGGACGGACGGCATAGCCCCCACGCCCGACGCCTTCGTGCGCCTGCTCCACGAGCCGAAACTGCGCCTTTCCTACCTCGATTTCACCGACTCCTTCCCCGACCGCGACCCGTACCTGCTGGATGCCGCCGGGCAGCCCGCTCAGGACGGCGTGACGCCCGTGGCCTACGTGAACATCATGCAGGGCTGTGACAATTTCTGCGCCTACTGCATCGTTCCCTTCACGCGCGGGCCGCGCAAGTCGCGCTCCACGCAGTCCGTGCTGGAAGAGTGCCGCCACTGGGTGGCGCGCGGCGCGGGCGATATCACCCTGCTGGGCCAGAACGTCAACGTCTTCGGCAAGGACAAGTACGGCGACGGCACTTCCTTCCCCGAACTCCTGCGGCAGGTGGCGGCCATACAGGGCCTGCGGCGCATCCGCTTCGTGTCGGCCCATCCGCGCGATTTCTCGCAGGAGACCATCGATATGTTTGCCGAACTGCCCCAGCTCATGCCGCGCCTGCACCTGCCCCTGCAGTCCGGTTCGGATTCCATGCTGAAGAAGATGGGCCGCGGCTATAATATGGAGCGCTTCCTCGGCGTGGTGGAAGGCCTGCGCAAAGCCCGCCCGGACTTCGCGCTCTCCACTGACCTTATCGTGGGCTTCCCCTCCGAAACCGAGGAGGAATTCGAAGACACGCTGAAGGCCATCGACTCCTGCGGCTTCATGTCGAGCTTCTCCTTCTGCTATTCGGACAGGCCGGGTACGCGCGCTTCGGCCATGCCCTGCAAGATACCGCATGAAGTCCAGCTTGCGCGCCTCGAACGCCTCCAGACCTTGCAGAACGAGCGCGCCGAGGCGTGGCTGCGCACCCGCGTGGGCCTTGAGACCGACGTGCTCCTCGAAAGCCCCAGCCACAAGCAGGAAGGGCAGAACCTCTGGCAGGGCCGTGACCCGTGGGGCGACCCGGTGAACGTGCTCATGCCGGAAGGCGAAGGCCGCCCCGGGCAGTTCGTGGACGTGAAGATAGAGGTGGCCAAGAAACACTCGCTCATGGCCGTACCTGTGCAGAAATAGCCTGCCGCACAAGAACAACGCAGAAAGCCGCGCCAGACTCCGAAAAGGGGAGGGCGCGGCTTTTTCGTGGCTTTTTCCGAAAAAAAGAAATGTTTTCAAAGTCACATGGTGTAGCAAATGTGCTGTGATTATAAGAAATTAGAAAGGATTTATCAAAGCTGATTGAGCGAACAATCAGTTTAAAATCAAAAAAGTCATTGAAATAAAAGGAGAAAGAGGATAATTTAAAATTTTTTGGAAAATTTAGTCATTTTGTGAATTTTTTGCTTTACATTTTGTGAGAAAAAGCGCATAAACAGCCCGTCGACACGTTCTGGCAGGAACGCGGCCGACATTGGTAAAGGTATAGGACTGAGGGCCGAAAGGCCCGGAGAGCGGGGAGAGAGGTCTCCCCGTTTTTCTTTAACTACGCTCGAGAATCCTGTTTGCGGGCCTGCCCAGCCTGACCTTTGCTGGTCTTCGCGCCAATTGCGCCTGCACTCGGGCCGCCCCTCGTCTTCGCAGTCTTATTTCAATTCCTTCCACAGCGCTTCGGCCGCGCGGCGGGCACTGCCGGGCCTGCCGCAGAGTTCGCGGAGCTCGTCAAGGTCGCGGTGCATCTGCTCGAAGTGGGCCGGGTCGGAAAGCCACTGGTCCATGCGGCGATACAGGGGCTCGGGGTCGGCCTCGTGCTGGATATGCTCGGGGAAGCAGGTGCGGTTCAGGATGAGGTTGGTCAGGCTTATCCACTTCACCTTGAGGAAATGCGTCCCTACCCAGTAGGAAAGGGGCGACACCTTGTAGGCCACCAGCGTGGGCACACCGGCAAGGCCCGTTTCCAGCGTGGCCGTGCCCGAGGCCGCCATGATGCACTGGCAGGAGCGCATGAAGCGGTAGCGGTCGGCATTGTCTTCCATGACGAGGGGCACGTCGCAGTTCCACAGGCCGCGCAGGTATTCCTCGGTGAAGTTCGTCGAGCGTATGCAGTGGAACTTCAGGCCGGGGTATTTCTGCACCAGCTTCTGGGCGCAGGCGGCAAAGGACGGCAGGAGCGATTCTACTTCCTTGCGGCGGCTTCCGGGCATGAGGCCGATGCGCTGGGGCTCGGGCTGGATATGCCGTATGCCGTCGAAGTTCACGAGATCGACAAGGGGGTTGCCCACGTAGGTCACGTCCATGTCGTGCTTCTGGTAGAACGGCACTTCGAAGGGCAGGATGGAAAACACGCGCCTGACGTGCTGGCGCAGGAAGTTCACGCGGCCGCTTCGCCATGCCCACACTTTGGGCGGGATGAAGTAATAGACCGGGATGCCGAGGCGGCTGGCAATCTTGGCCACGCGGAAATTGAAGTCCGGCGCGTCGATGAGGAGCACGGCGTCGGGCCGGATGCGCTCCATTTCACGGCGTATGCGGCGGAGCAGGCCGAGGATGCGCGGCAGGGCGCAGAGCACCTCGGTGATGCCCATGACGGAGAGCTCTTCCACGCGGAACAGGTTCTCCTGCCCGGCACGGGCGAGATTGTCGCCGCCCATGCCCACCACGCGCAGTTCTTCTGCCGGAGCAAAGCCCCGGAGGGCGGCAAGGAGAGAGCCGCCCTGAAGGTCGCCGGAAATTTCCCCGGCGCTTATCCACAGTGTCTTCATGCGTTCTCCTTCTTCCTGGGGAAGGCGATGGGTTCAAGCACGGGATACCAGTAGTTGATGGCCGCGCCCACCACCACGGTGAAGGCCACGCGGAAGGCCAGCAGGCCCCAGAGCGAACCGCCCACCAGCATGAGGAGCAGGGTGTCTTCGATAAGCGAGTGGGAAATGCCCAGCAGGGAGATGGAGCAGAGGGCGTCGCGCTTCGAGAGCGAACCTTCCTGCGTATCCTTGATGAGCAGGCCGCTTCCGTAGAGTATGCCCAGCGTGAAGCCGATGATGACAATGTTCACCGCCTTGGGCGAGATGCCCAGCAGGCGGAGCACCGGGCCGAGGCCCTTGCCTATCCATTCGGAGATGTGGAAATAGTTCAAGGCCTTGTGCAGGAGCATCACCGCACAGACCACGACGTAGATCTCGGCTATGCTCTCCAGAAATTCAAGCGACCATGCCAGCCACGTTGTCGTGGGTTCGGCGGCCAGAAGGATGGCGGCTTTGCCCTGAAGGAGGCCGAAGCCGTCGAGCAGGAGATGCAGGATAAAGCCCGCGACGAGAGCGGACAGGAAGCGCAGAGCGAACTGGAAGGGCATGGCTACGCCGCACTGCCCGGCAATGCGGACCTCGATGATAAGGCCGTGGGCGATGAGCACCATGAGGCCGAATACGGTCATCTGGGCCACGGTAAGGTCGGGGAGCTGGGGCGCAAGCGAGATGAGCACCGCAAGCCCGGAATAGATGCTCACGAACATGCAGGGCAGCCACGCGAGGCTGAGTTCGGCAGGCAGGCCGAGCAGGTCCATGAGCGGCCGCATGGGCATGGCAAGGTAGGGGATGAGCCCGCTCTCTTCCAGCAGTTTCACCGCAATGAGGATGGGGATGAGGAAGCGGAAGATGTTCAGGGCTACCTTGTGGCCTTCGCGCCAGCAGTCCGCAAGTACGTTGAAGAGGGCAGACATGGCTTATTTCGCGCGGTCAAGGTAGCCGTAGCGGGCGGCCACGCCGTCGGTGCGGCCGATGATGCGGGCCACAACTGCATCCACGGTGTCAGGCGTCACCACGCCGAGGTCGCGCACCAGATAGTATTCCATGGAGCCTTCGGAAAGGGCGAGCGTCCAGACCACGGCATAGACGGAGCCAACACCGGGGCGGGACGGAAATTCGGAAGCCGTGGTGAGCAGGAGGCGGAACTTGGCTTCGCGCTGGGGGGCGGCGGGGTTGGTGCTGTTCAGTTTGTCCTGAAGGCGGGTGAAGAGCGTGACGCCGAGCACGTCGGAGCCTTCGAATTCCACCACCACGGGCGTACGGCGTTCGACCTTGCGGGCCTCGTCGGCAGAGGCGGGGGCGGCGAAGCAGACGGAGAGCAGAAGAGCGAAAAGGGCGATGAGGCGGGTTTTCATAGGGGAACTCCCTTGCGGCGGGGCGGTTGGAGAAAAGGCCGGCCTTCCCATGCGGAAAGACCGGCCTTGCGTTTTTCGTTTAGAAGCCTTCTTCCAGCGGGGGCCAGATGAGGCCGAGGGCGGGCTGGGGGGCGAGGGGGCGTTCGGCGGGGGCCAGCATCATGCGGCGGCCTTCCAGATGCAGGCGGCCTTCGGCCAGCCATTGCAGGGCCTGCACGTAGATGCGGTGCTCGAAGACGTGGATGCGGTCGAGGAGCTGTTCGTCGTCCTCATCCTGCCGCACGGGCAGTATGGCCTGCACGATGATGGGGCCGCCGTCCATGACGGGGTTCACGATATGCACGGTGCATCCGCTGAACTTCGCGCCGTATTCCCACGCGTCGCGTGCGCCATGCGTGCCGGGGAAGGAGGGCAGTATGGCGGGGTGTATGTTCAGCACGCGGTTCGGGAAGGCGTCGAGGAAGGCGGGCGTCACAAGGCGCATATATCCGGCAAGGGCCACGGTATCCACTCCGGCCTTCTGAAGCTCTTCGACCATGCGCAGGTCGAAGCTTTCGCGGTCGGGGAAGGATTTGTGGTCGATGCACACATGGGGGATGCCATGCTTGGCGGCGCGTTCCAGCACCTTGACGCCGGGACGGTTGGCAATGATGACGCAGATCTCGGCATCGAGCTTGCCGGACTCCACGGCGTCTATCATGGCCTGGGCGTTGGTGCCGCTGCCGGAGGCGAGGATTCCGAGTTTCAGGGTCATGCCGTGCTCCTTACTTGGCGAAGGCGGCGCACACGGCGTCGGCCAGCGCGGGGATGCTGAACTTTTCGGGCTGGATATCGGGTTCGAAGCCGAGTTCGCGCATGGTTTCGGCGGTAACGGGGCCGATGGCGGCGAGCTTCACTTCGGGGTGGGCCTTGATGACTTCGGCGGGAATGGCCGCAAGGAAGTTGCGCACGGTGGAGGAAGAGCCGAAGGTCACGCAGTCCAGCTCACCGGCTTCAAGGGCTTCCATGACCTGCTGGCGGTTCTCGTCGCTGGGGATGTTCTCGTACGCGGCGATGACGTCCACCTCGGCCCCGGCGGTGCGCAGGGTCTCGGGCAGGACTTCGCGGGCTTCCTTGGCGCGGGGCAGGAGCACGCGCTTGCCTTCCATGCCGAGGGCCAGCATGGCTTCGGCCACGCCTTCAGCTACGTAGGAAGAGGGAACGAGGTCGGGCTTGATGCCCATAGCTTCCACGGCCTTGGCCGTAGCGGGGCCGATGGCGGCCACCTTCACGCCGCCAAGGGCGCGGGCGTCGAGGCCGCAGGCGTCGAGGCGTTCACGGAAGAAGCGCACGCCGTTCACGGAGGTGAACACCACCCAGCCGTAGCGGGCCATGTTCTTCACGGCCTCGTCGAGCTCGGCGTAATCGGACATGGGCGCGATCTTGATGGTGGGGAACTGGATGACGCGGGCGCCGCGTTCGGCAAAGAGCCTGGCGCTGTCGCTGGCCTGTTCGCGGGCGCGGGTCACTACGATGGTGCGGCCGAAGAGGGGTTTCTTTTCGAACCAGCCGAGGCGGTCGCGCAGTTTCACCACGTCGCCCACCACGATGATGGAGGGGTTCTTGAAGCCTTCACGCACGGCGGCGTCGGGCAGGTCGGCCAGAGTGGAGGCCAGAGAGCGCTGTTTGTCCGTAGTACCCCAGTGCACGAGGGCGGCCGGGGTGTTGGGATCCATGCCTGCGCCGATGAGCTTGGCGGCGATGTCCGGCAGGTTCTTCATGCCCATGAGGAAGACCAGCGTGGAGGCGCTGCGGGCAAGAGCGTCCCAGTTATGGACGGAGTCGGGCTTGGTAGGATCTTCGTGGCCGGTGATGATGGTCACGGAAGAGGAGTAGGCGCGGTGCGTGAGCGGGATGCCGGCATAGGCAGGGCCGGCGATGGAGCTGGAGATGCCGGGCACTTCCTCGAAGGGGACGCCGGCGTCCACGAGTTCTTCGGCTTCTTCGCCGCCGCGGCCGAATATATAGGGATCGCCGCCCTTCAGGCGGGCAACGACCTTGCCTTCCTTCGCCTTGGCGACGAGGAGCTTGTTGATATCGCCCTGCTTCATGGCGTGGTTGCCCGCGATCTTGCCGACGTAGATGAATTCCGCGTCGGGGCGGGCGATGGAGAGCAGTTCGTCGCTGGCGAGGTAGTCGTAAACCACCACGTCAGCTTCGGAAAGGACCTTTCTGCCTTTGCAGGTGAGCAGGCCGGGATCGCCGGGGCCTGCGCCGATGAGATAAACGTACATCCTTCCTCCGGGTCTTGGATTCGGGGGCATTGTACGTATTTAACAGGCCGGGAGCAAGACCCCATCGCCACGAAAGCCTGAAATCGCTCGTGAAAAGAGTGCAGGAACGGCCTTTTCTGCTTCGGGGCTGTGCAGAAGATGGACAAGCGGGGCGCACCGCACTACCATGGATGCGTTTTCGGAGGCAGCATGGAAGGCTTCGGCATCTGCATAGCCATGATGGCGGGCTGGGCTCTGGCCGGTGTGGCCGGGGGCGCGGCAGGCATCGGTACGGGCATGACGGCCCTGCCGCTCGTCCTGCTCCTTCTTCCGCCCGAAGACGTCATCTTCGTGACGACGCTGGGCGGCTTCGGCGCGGCCGTACACCTTGTCTTCGCCTACAGGCGGGCCTTCCGCTGGAGCGATATGCGCACGCTCTTCGCGGGCTGCCTGCCCGGCATCGCGGCCGGGGCGCTCACCCTGAAGTTCGTGCCTCTCTTCGCCTTGCAGAGCCTTCTGGGCTTCGTGCTCCTTTCCTTCCTTGTGTTCCAGCTTTTCCGGGGCAGGATACGGATGCGCCTTCCGCAGTCGCCGCTGGCCGGGGCCGCAACCGGCTTCCTCTGCGGCTTCGCCAGTGCGTCCGTGGCCATTCCCGGTGCGCCGCTGGGCATCTATGTCATTCTGAGCGGATGGGATGCGGACAGGAGCCGGGGCAATATGAGCCTGTTCTTCGTGTTCATCATGGGGCTTTCGGTGCTGGCTCAGGCGGCAACAGGGCTCTACAGTATGCGCGTTCTCGGCATCGGGATGTCATGCGCCGTGGGCAGTATGCTTGGGCAATGCATCGGCGTACGGCTCGGGCGCGGCATGGATACGAGCATCCTGCACAGGTTCATCCTCTTTTTCATATGCGCGGCGGCGTGCATGCTCTTCTGGCGCGCCCTCGGCCTGTGAACATCCCTGCAACTCTTTGAAAGAAAAAACGCTTCCCCGGCCCTTCCCATTTGCCTGGGCAGTGGTTATCTTCTGCTTTCCCGGGGGATTCCCGTCCCCTCACTCCAAGCATCAAGACTCAAGGAACACGACACTATGAAGACCTGGAAAAAGCTCGCCCTCTGTGCCGCCTGCTTCGCCGCCATATCTTTCGCCATGCCGGACTATGCGGATGCCGCCCGTCTCGGCCGCGGCCGCAGTTTCGGCAGCTCCTCCGTACTGAGCCGCCCGGCCACGCCCCCTGCCGGCATCAAGAGCGGCGCTTCCTCCGCCACCACCATGAACCGTCAGGCCACCGGCCAGCAGAACGTGAACGGCAGCGGTGCCGCCGCTATGGCGCAGAACCGCGGCGGCCTTTTCGGCGGTCTCTTCGGCGGCCTTCTTGCCGGTACGCTCCTTGGTTCCCTGTTCAGCGGCACGGGCCTCGGCGGCGCTATGGGCGGCTTCATGAACATCCTTCTCTTCGTGGCCCTCGGCTATTTCGCCATGCGCCTTTTCCGCCGTATGCGCGGCGGCCAGCAGGAAGAGCGCCGTCAGAACTGGCAGGAACGCTCCTTCGAACAGCGCCAGCCCTTCGGCCAGAACCAGTACGGCCAGCAGCAGTCGCAGGGTTCCGCATGGGACGCCCTTCGTTCCGAACCTCAGGCCGCCCAGCAGAGCGCCGCTGAAGAGGTGAGCAATGTGCCCGCCGACTTTGATAAGGACGAGTTCCTGCGCGGGGCCAAGGCCGCTTATACCCGCCTTCAGGCTTCGTGGGACCGCCGCGACCTTGGCGATATCGCCAACTTCGCCACGGAAGACGTGATGGCCGAACTGCGCGAACAGGCCGCTTCCGACCCCGAGCCCTCCAAGACCGAGATACTGCTCGTCAACGCCTCTGTGCTCGAAGTGCGCGACGAGGGCGACAAGCGCCGCGTGGCCGTGTATTTCGATGTGCTCATGCGTGAGAACCAGAACGCCGCCCACCCCGAACAGGTGCGCGAAGTGTGGCATTTCGTCTGCTCCACCGCCGCTGGCGACAGCTGGAAGCTGGACGGCATCCAGCAGCTTTCCTGACGCATCGCCCCGCATTGAACGATTCTGGCCTCCGGGAAACCGGGGGCCTTTTCTTTACCCTTGCACATGGTTGGATTTTTTTGGAATTCGCGTACCATGTCGTCACCGCTAAGGAGGATGCTATGACGCATGAAGAGATTCTCGAGATGGACCGCCCCTATGTGATATGCCATATGGGTATCTCGCTGGACGGCAAGGTCACGGGCCGATTCCTCGATCTGCCCCAGTGTGCGGACGCCATAGAGGCCTATTTTCAGGTGAATCGCAATTACGAAGGCGACGCCTTCGCCTGTGGCCGCGTGACCATGGAAAGCTCGTTCACGCAGGGCTTCCAGCCCGATCTCTCGGCCTTCCGGGGCAGGTCCGTCCTCCCTATGGACTACGTGGCCGACGAGGAGGCGACCTTTTTTGCCGTCGCCTTCGACCGCAGGGGGCGTCTTGGCTGGCAGAGCGGCAGGATTGTGGATGACGACCCGGGCTATGGTGGCGCACATATCATCGAGGTGCTCTGCGAAGGCGCGGCCCCCGAATATCTTTCCTACCTTCAGAGCATCGGCGTCTCCTACATCTTCGCCGGGGAGGAGAACGGGGAGCTCGACCTTGCCCTTGCCCTGTTCAAGCTCAGGCGCATTTTCGGCATAAAGAAGCTCCTTCTTGAAGGCGGCAGTATCCTCAACGGCGCGTTCCAGCGGGAAGACATGGTGGACGAACTGAGCCTTGTCGTCATGCCCTGCGTGGCCGAAGAAGGGGACAAGCCACTGTTCTGGCAGTCCGCCCTGAGCGAGTACCGGCTCGAGGAGTCCGGCCTCGTCAACGGTGCGCCGTGGCTTCGCTACGTGAGGAAGCGCTAGACCATGCTCCTTGAGATAGGTCTCATTGCCGGGGGTGTTCCCGCAGGCTGGGCCATGCGTTCCCGCCCCCGCATCGTGCGCTGGGTGAACGAGCTTCTGAGCTGGACGGTGCGCATCATGCTCTTCCTGCTCGGCCTTGCCCTCGGGCTCGACGACGCCCTCATCGGCCAGCTCGAAAGCCTCGGCCTCTATGCCGTGGTGATAAGCTCGTTTTCCGTGGCGGGGTGCTTCGCTGCGGCGCGTCTGCTGGGGCGCTTCGTGTTCACGGAATACGCCCCGGGCCGGGAAAGGGGCGCGGGGGCTATGGCGGCCGGGAGCCGGGGTTCGTTCATCGCGCTGGGCTTTTTTGTGGCGGGTGCGCTTCTGGGCTGGCTTCGCGCCGTGCCGCAGGCGCTTGCCGCCGGTGAGGCCGCCGTGTGGGTGCTGTACCTGCTCCTCTTCCTTGCGGGTATGACGGTGGGCTTCGACCTCAAGGCGCTGGGCGTCATCCGCGAGCTCAGGGGGCGCATCCTGCTCATCCCCCTTGGCGTGGTGGCCGGGACTTTTGCGGGTTCGGCGCTGGCATGGGCGCTTCTGGCCCTGTTTGCCGACATCACGCTTGTGGACGCGCTGGCCGTGGGCGGCGGATTCGGCTACTACAGCCTTGCCACGGTCATCCTTACCCGCCTTGGTGATCCGGCGCTGGGTTCTGTGGCCCTGCTCTCGAACATGATACACGAGGCGTTGGCCCTGCTCCTGCCGCCCTTCCTTGTGCGCTTCACCGGGAAGCTCGGCCCTGTGCTGGCCGGAGGTGCGGCGGCTATGGATACCTGCCTGCCCGTGGTGGCCCATGTGAGCGGCGAACGCTGTGCCATCCTTGCCGTGTTTTCCGGCATGTGCCTGACGCTTCTTGTGCCTGTGCTCCTGCCCCTCATCATGATGTTCCGCTGAGGTGCTTCAAAGAAGCACGAAAGCCCCGGTCTCGCAGGAGGCCGGGGCTTTCGCGTCGTGTCGGCGTTCTTACAGAACGTCGAGCAGCATCTTGGTCGCCACGCAGTACAGGAAGCAGGCGAAGATCTTCTTCAGCTTGGGGATGGGGAGCTTGTGGGCGAGGGCCGCACCGCGCGGAGCGGTAAGCGTGCTGACGGCCACGATGCCCACGAGGGCGGGCAGGTAGATGAAGCCGAGGGAGTACTCGGGCAGGTTTTCCGTGCCCCAGCCGTTCACGATGAAGCCAAGGCATCCGGCAAGGGCGATGGGGAAGCCGATAGCGGCGGAAGTGCCCACGGCGCGGCGCATATCCACGTTATGCCACACGAGGAAGGGAACGGAGAGCGTGCCGCCGCCGATGCCCACAAGGCTGGAAATGGCGCCGATGAACATGCCTGCGCCGGTCATGCCCGCAAAGCCGGGAAGGTGGCGCGTGGGGTTGGGCTTCTTGTTGAGCAGCATATTGGTGGCCACGTAGAACAGGAAGCAGACGAAGAACATCTGCAGGTAGCGGGCGGGGATGGAAGCCGCCACGAAGGTTCCCGCATACGTACCCACAAGGATGCCCACGGCGATGTACTTCACCACGTTCCAGTCCACGCCGCCGCGCTTGTGGTGGGCGCGGGCGCTGGACATGGCCGTGAACATGATACTGCCAAGGGACGTGCCGATGGCCATGTGGATGGCCACTTCCTGAGGAATGTTCAGCCAGTCGAAGGCGAAGACCAGCATGGGAACCACCACGGCCCCGCCGCCAATGCCCAGCAGGCCGGCCAGCAGGCCGGCAACAGCGCCAAGCGCACAGTAAAGTATCATTGCCGTAAGCATAGAATCCCCCAAAAGAAAATTTTCGACATAATAACGCCTGACGGCATCGCGTCAATCGATTTTGCAGGCGAATGGCGCGGAAAGGCGGAAAATTCAGCGCTCAAGGAGGCGGGCCAGCGCATGAAGGGCTTCGCCCAGCTCTTCCCGGCTGTTCAGGCCGCCAAGGGCAAGGCGCACGCCATGCTCCTGCGTGCCGTGCCCGGTAAGGAAGTGCTCGCCTTCCGCCACAAGTATCCCTTCACTGCGGGCGGCGTCGGCAAAGCGTATGCCTGTCCACGCTTCGGGCAGGGGAAGCCAGCAGAAGAAGCCCGTATTGCGCGAAACGAGGGGCCAGCCGTCGAAGATGCTCCGGGCCATAGCGTTGCGGGCGGCGGCCTCTTCGCGCTTGGCCTGCAATACCCGGTCGGCTGTGCCGTCGAGTATCCATTGCGAAGCCAGTTCCGCCATCAGAGGAGGGATCATGGAAATGGTGTAGGAAATGGTATGCTCCAGCTCTTCGAGGCAGTGTTCCGGCGGGCAGAGGTAGGCCACGCGCAGGCCGCCGCCCAAGATCTCGCTGGTGGCGGCGATGAAGCAGGTGCGCTCGGGCGCGAGCGACGCAAAGGGGGCGGCCGCGTGCTCCGCATTCAGCGCAAGGGCGTACACGTCGTCTTCTATGATGAGGACATTGTGCCTGCGGCAGACCTCCACAAGCTCGTGCCGCCTTTTTTCCGGCATACGGGTGAGCGTGGGATTGCGGCAGGAGGGCATGAGATAGACGGCGCGTACCCCATTGCTCCGGCAGGCGGCCTCCAGTGCGTCCGGAAGCATGCCGCAGGCGTCGGCTCGTATGGGGGCGAGGTTCAGGCGCAGCCGCCATGCAAGCTGGCGAAGCAGGGGATAGCTCAGTATTTCTGCGGCTATGCGGTCGCCGGGACTGCACAGGGACGCGAGTATGGTCATCAGGGCGTGCTGGGAACCGGCGCAGATGAGCAGGTCGCGGGCCGAAACGGAAACTCCGTAGCGGCGAGCCCATGACGCCCCGGCCTCCCTGTGCCGCTCCATGCCTGCCGGGCGGTGGTAGCTTTGCAGTTCCGTGAGCAGGCGCGGGTCGAGCCTGCGGGGAAGCGAGGCGAGCGCTTCGGGCAGGGAGGGGTTCAGGCTTTCGAAGGGCGCGATGAAGCCGAGGTTCCAGCGCACCGGCGTCTCGTCGTCCTGCCTTGCGGGAAAAACGGAGGATTGCGGCTGGGCTTCGTCCAGAAGCGAAGGGGGCGGGAGCACGTCCACGTCTGGCCGGTTGGAGGCCACGAAAGTCCCCCTCCCGGTCACGGCGCTGACCAGCCCGGCCTTGGCGGCCTCGGCGTAGCCGTGCGTCACCGTTCCTGTGGTGAGGCCAAGAGCCTCGGCAAGGGCGCGCTGTGTGGGGAGCGCTTCGCCGGGAAGGCACAGGCCCTGACGTATGGCCGCTTCAAGGGCCTTGCTCACGCGCTGGTAGCGGCAGGGGGCGTCGGCCTCTTCGTAGAGGCGGCAGAGAAGGGAAATCTCCATATTGTCCCTCTTTCTATCTTTTATGTCATGGTGACAATATTTATTGCCATCCTATTGCACTGTTTTCTGGAAGTCCACAGCCTTGCGCGTTAGGTAGGGGAAAACTTCTTACAGGAGCATGGTATGGAAAAAGCAACATTTCGAGTGAAGGCCGGGCTGGCGGAAATGCTGAAGGGCGGTGTCATCATGGATGTGACCACGCCGGAGCAGGCCGTTATCGCACAGGAAGCCGGGGCGTGTGCCGTCATGGCCCTTGAGAGAGTGCCTGCGGACATCCGCAAGGCTGGCGGCGTGGCCCGCATGGCCGACCCTGCCATCGTGAAGCGCATCATGGAAGCGGTGAGCATCCCTGTCATGGCCAAGGTGCGCATCGGGCATATCACGGAAGCCCGCATCATCGAGCAGCTTGGCGTGGACTACATCGACGAAAGTGAAGTGCTTACCCCGGCGGACGACCGCTATCACCTCAATAAGCATGACTACCGCGTGCCCTTCGTGTGCGGTGCGCGCAACCTTGGCGAAGCCCTGCGCCGTATCGGGGAAGGCGCGGCCATGATCCGCACC